>CAIYRG010000351.1 GCA_903928515.1 uncultured Alphaproteobacteria bacterium
CGAGGCCGGGTGATCCCAGCGCATCGCTGCACCTTCGAGCGTGAGCGGCGGTCATGGGCGCGTCGGCGGCGACGCAGATGACGCCGTTAATGGGTCGCACCTCGCGGTGGAATTTTTCGGCGGCGGCCGCCGTCTCTTCCGGATTGTAAACATCGGCCAGCAGATGTGCCTGGGCCAGGGCGAAACCGGGCGCGTTGGGATCGCGGTCCGACACCACCACGAACAGACCCATATCGCGCGCCATCTGCACGGCGGCGGCCGCCTCGATTCCACCGGAAACGATCAGCAGCGTCCGCGTCACTGGAAATACATGCCGCCGTTGACGTTGAGGGTATGGCCCGTGACATAGGCCGCATCCTCGGAACACAGATACAGCACGGCCGCCGCGATTTCGCGGGGATAGGCGATGCGGCCGACCGGAATGGCGGCGGCTTTCTGTTTGCCAGCCTTGGTCTTCAATTCTTTTTGCGCCATGTCCGAGCCCACCAGGCCCGGAGAAACGGCGTTGGCGGTGATGCCTTCGCGCGAATAAAGCCGCGCCAGGGAATGGGTGAAGTTGATCAGGCCGGCCTTGGCGGCCGCGTAATGAACCTGGCGCATGCCGCCCCATTGGCCGCCGATGGAGACGATATTGATGATGCGGCCCCATTGGGCGGCTTTCATGCCGGAAAGGGTTTCCTGGACGACCACAAAGGGCCCGCGCAGATTGGTTTCCAGCACCTTGTCCCAGTCGGCGTCGGTGATCTCTTCCATGGGCCGCTCGTCGGCGATGGCCGCGTTGTTCACGACGATGGCGACGCTGTGGCCAAAATGTTTTTGCGCGGCGGCGACGGCGCTGCGGACCGTCTTGCGATCACGCGTGTCGATGCGCACGGCTTTGGCGGCGGGGAAGTTTTTTTCCAGCTCTTCGGCGCCCTTGCGGTTATCGCGATAGCCGCAGGCCACTTCGTATCCGGCCTCAAGCAAGGCCGTGGCGATGGCCTTGCCGATGCCGCGGCTGGCGCCGGTGACCAGGGCCAGCTTTTTTTCGCTTTTCTTTTTCATTTTTTCTTCCGCTTCAGCACGCGTTCGGCGGCCGCAGCGATGGCGCCGGCGCCGATGCCCAGATGTTCGGCCAGTTCATCCGGCTCGCCCGACTCGCCGAAGCGGTCCTTGAGGCCGACAAATTCGATCGGTACGGGATGCGAACCGGCGACCGACTCGGCGACCGCGCTGCCCAGACCGCCATGGATATTGTGATCCTCGGCGGTGACGAAGGCGCCGGTTTCGGCCGCGGCCTGGGCCAGCAGCGCGCCGTCAATCGGTTTGATGGTGGCCATGTTGATGACGCGGGCGGAGATGCCCTTAGCGTCCAGCAATTTGGCGGCCTCAACGGCGCGGGCCACTTCCACGCCGCAGGCGATGATGGACAGATCTCTGCCGGGCCGCACGACGCAGCCTTTGCCGATTTCGAATGTGTGGTCCGGACCGAAAACCGTGGTCGAGGCGCTGCGGCCGGTGCGCATGTAAACCGGGCCGTTAAAGTCCAGGATGGCCTTGGTGGCCAGCGCCATCTCCACCGGGTCGGCCGGCGATATCACCGTCATGCGGGGAATGGCGCGGAAAGCCGCAATATCTTCCAAAGCCTGGGCAGAACCGCCATCGGGACCGACATCCAGGCCGGGATGGCTGGCGACGATTTTCACGTTGCGCCGGCTATAGGCGATGGAAAGCCGCGCCTGTTCGACGGCGCGCAGGCAGAACACGGCAAAGGTGGTGACGATGGGCGTCATGCCCACAGCCGCGAGGCCACCGGCAGCCGCCATCATATTCTGTTCGGCGATGCCGCATTGAATGAAGCGCTTGGGAAAAGCCTTGCGGAAATGATGGACGCCGGTGCCGCCGGCGATGTCGGCGTCCAGCACCACGACATCCGGATAGTCGGGCGCCAATCTGGTCAGCGCCTTGCCGAAAGCTTCGCGCAGGGAATCGGTGTTGGAGGTAACGAGTTGCGGGGCTTCAGACATCGCCTTTAATCCACTTCTCAATGTCGCTGTCATTCATGCCTAGAGCGGCCAACGCGTCTTTTGTCTGTTCCGGCGACATCTTCACGCTGCCATGCCAGAGCGGCACATTTTCCATATAGGGAACGCCGCGGCCCTTCACGGTATGGGCAATAATAATGTGCGGCTTTCCAGCTTTGGCAGAGGCCTTGTCCAGCGCCTCGAGAATCTGGCCGATGTCATGGCCGTCAATTTCCTGCACCTGCCAGCCGAAAGCGCGCCATTTGTCGGCCAGGGGTTCAAGGCCCATGATGTTGGCGTTGCTGTCGTCGCTCTGCAGCTTGTTGTAATCGAGAAGGGCGACCAGATTGTCGAGCTTGTGATGGGCGGCAAACATCGCGCCTTCCCACACTTCGCCTTCCTGCAATTCGCCGTCGCCCAGCATGGTGTAAATGCGCGCCTGGCTGTTTTTCATTTTCAGGCCAAGGCTCATGCCGGCGGCGACCGAAAATCCCTGACCCAGCGAGCCGGTGCTGGTTTCAACCCAAGGCAGATCCACGACATGGGGATGGCCCTGGAATTTGCTGCCCAGTTTGCGCAGCGACAGCGCGTCTTTCACAGTGCAAAGGCCGAAGACTGCGCCGGTGGCGTAGAGCGAAGGTGCGCTATGGCCCTTGGAAAGAATGAAGCGGTCGCGGGAAAGATCGTCGCCGCTGCGCAGCGTGCCGTAAATGCAGGCCAGCAAGTCCGCCGAGGACAGGGCCCCGCCGGGGTGCCCGGAGGTGGCGTGATAAATGGCGGCGACGGAAATGCGCCGGATGGCGTTCGCCGCCTCTGTGCTGCGGGCGATCAGGCCCTTGTCGTTGGCAAGTGGGGATGTGGTTGGGGTCATGCTGTTCCGTGGCCTTATCAGGCCCTGTTCTTTGCGGGAATAGTGCTTATAATGTGTTTTCCATTAAATCCAGAGGGGTGCCGTGGGATTGCGTTTTATCGCCGAAGTCTCGAGCAATCACGCGCAGGACCTGGACCGTTCGCAGGCCATTTCGGCATTCCCTCCAGCAGCTCGCACGCGCTGATCGGCGGGCTGGTGGGTGCCGGCGTGGCGCATGTGGGCATTCACGCCATCGTGTGGGGCGGCTTGGGGAAAACGGCGGGCGCCATCGTGCTGTCGCCGGTGACCGGATTGATCCTGGCGTTGCTGCTGATGTTGGCCGTGTCGTGGGCGTTCCTGCGAATGATGCCTTCGCATGTCGATGTGATTTTTCGTCGAATGCAATTCGTTTCGGCCTCGCTCTATTCGCTCGGTCATGGCGGCAACGACGCGCAGAAGACGATGGGCATCATCAGCGCGCTGCTGGCGGCGCATGGGCGTTTGCCCGGCGCGTTTCACGTGCCGTTCTGGGTGGTGATCAGCTGCAACGGCGCAATGGCGCTGGGCACTTTGCTTGGCGGGTGGCGGATTGTGCGTACTATGGGATCGCGAATCACGCGGTTGACGCCCATGCAGGGCGTCTGCGCGGAAACCGCCGGGTCCATCACATTGTTCGCAGCCACGAGTCTGGGCATTCCCGTTTCCACCACCCACACCATCACAGGTGCGATTGTGGGCGTGGGCGCGGCG
This sequence comes from uncultured Alphaproteobacteria bacterium, assembly GCA_903928515.1. GTDB lineage: Bacteria > Pseudomonadota > Alphaproteobacteria > Micropepsales > Micropepsaceae > CAIYRG01. The sequence goes on from CAIYRG010000351.1 coordinate 3,604, forward strand.
CGGCGGGCCACGGCGGTGCGCTGGAGCATAACGCAACGAATTTTTATCGCCTGGATTGTTACCATGCCGTCGGCCGCCATCATCGGAGCCTTGTGCTACGAGCTGGCGAACCTCGTGGCCCGGTTCACCGGATGAGGCGCGGGGTGCGCCACGGAAAGAGGGTGCGTTGAGTTGAGTAGCGTCGCATCGGTCCCGAGTTTGCAATACGCCGCCCTGCCTTGGCGCAAGGTGCATGGCGCGCTGCAAATTCTGCTGATCACGACGCGCACGACGCATCGCTGGATCGTGCCGAAGGGATGGCCCGTGGTGGACATCAGCCCGAGTGAAGCCGCCGCGACCGAAGCGCTGGAAGAGGCCGGCGTGACGGGGAAGATTTCGGAAAAACCCCTGGGCTCGTTCGGTTACGACAAGCGCCTGAAGAACGGCGATCTGTTGCCCTGCAAAGTTCTGGTCTACCCGCTGCAAGTGACGCATCAGCGCCGCAACTGGATTGAGAAGGCCGCACGGCAGACCGAATGGTGCTCGCCGTTGGAAGCCTTGCAGCGCGTGAGCGAGCCCGGCTTGCGCCGGATCATCGCCAAATTCGCCAACATCTCCGGCCGCCGCCCGGTGGAGCGCCAGGCGCGCACGGCCGCACGGTAAGGTCTATTTCGGCGGCGCCGTGGGGAAGCCGCCGCCGGCCGAACCCGCTCCGCTGACATTGTTCTGTACACAGAGCGATTCGCGGGGTGAATCCTTCACGCGGTAATAATTGGTGGGGAAGCTGAAGGGCTGCGTGAAGGTGGTCGGGTCTTCGATGGTGGTGTCGACCGTCAGCGTGTCGGAATCGGTGAGCCGCATCTTTTCCTTCACGTGCATCTGCCCGCCGCCGACGAAGCCGTAAAACACCTGATTGTGCGGGTCCATGCCGGCCGTATCGACGTAGAGCACGCCGTTCTCCCAGTGGCCTACGGAATGGCCCTCAAAGCTGATATCGGGATCGGCATCCTGCTTGCGGCCATCGATCCAGACGCGGCGCAACTCGCCGTCTTCCGAGGTGATGGTGAGGCGGCCGGGCGTGAGCAGGAATTCGAGAAGACCCTGCGTGGAGGTCATGATCATCGGCATGCCGTTGGGCAGGCATTTGGATGTGGTGGTGGAGATCTCGCCATCGAGATCGGAGATCGCACGGGTCTCGGCGAGCTTGATATCGAAGGGCGGCTTCAGCGGCAGGGCGGCATGGCCGCGAATGCCGTAACGGAACGGGCCTTCGGTGCTCCACGCGCCGTGCCAATCGGGGAGTTTGGCGATGGACTGCCAGCTATCGCCCTGCGGGCCCGACGGCTTGCCGCTGACATCGACATCGGGAATTTTCGGCACCTCATCGGCGCCGCCTTTGCGGCCCAGACGCTGATCGGGCTGACGCTCGGCGCTGCGGTCGGGCTTCAGCGGCTTGCCGCGCGGCGTGACTTTGATGTCGCCCTTGGCCTGCGGCTGGCTGGTGAGCTTGACTGCGTCTTGGCCTTTGGCGGCCGTGGAGGGATCGCCCGCCGCGGCGGCCAAAGCGGACGCGGCGAAACCGATGGCGAGAGCAGACGACGCGCAGAGCGCGGCAACGCGAATGGAACGGTTCATACGTTTCCCCGAGATATGTTTTTGTTCGCAACGCTTTGATATTTGCCAAAGCCTATCGCAGAATTTCAGGCACCGCTACGCAGCCGAGAAACCTCCGAACCGTTCTAGCGGCCACCCCTTTTGGGCATGAATCGCGCGCTGAAATAGATATCCGGGTTGCCGCGCCCGCGCGGTGACGGGCTTCGCGCCACGCGCACAATGTCGGCGAGCAGCGCGATGGCATCCTCCAGAACCGGCAGATTGAGACGATAGAGGATCGTCGTGCCCTGACGTTCGGCCTCTATCAGACCGGCCGTTTTCAGAACCGCGAAATGCCCCGAGAGTGTCGGCTTCGACAGATCGAAACATCGCGCGAGCGCACCGGCCGCCATCGGCCTCTTGCGAAGCAAATGCAGCACTTCGCGGCGCACCGGGTGGGCCAAAGCTTGAAAGACATCGCTCATAGTTTGATATTTAGCAAAATAACGAAATTATACAAAGACGAATTTGGCGATTGCAGCGTGCGCGTTTGTTTGTACCGTTACGTGAGCTAAACGAAATCATCGAGGGCAACATGAGCGAACAGCTATTTCCCATCGCGCTAATGGCGAGCGAGATGTCGCCACGGCCGCGCGGCACGATTTACCCGGCGCCTTTCGCCAAGATGGTGGAGGGACGAGACAAGACGGCGTTGGGTAACGCGTTCGGCCTGAAGAATTACGGCGTGAATTTCACGAAGCTTGCGCCGGGCGCAAATTCCGCACTGCGCCACGCGCACACGAAACAGGACGAGTTCATCTACGTCCTGGAAGGCCAGCCCACGTTGATAACCGATGCAGGGCGCACGGAATTGAAACCCGGCATGTGCGCGGGGTTTCCCGCAGGCACCGGCAACGCCCATCATCTGGTCAACGAGAGCGACGCCGATGTGACCTATCTGGAGATCGGCGACAGAAGTCCTGGCGATGAAGTGAACTATCCCGACGACGACATTCGCGTCGCCCTGGGGCCGGACGGCAAATGGATCGTCTCGCGCAAGGATGGCACTGCGTTCTGTCAGGGCGATTTAGGCTTACCAAATCCTTTAAGGATTTCCTGCGATTGGAGGCTTCGCCTTTATGGGCCGGTGAGGAATCGTAAACGCCGGTTTAACCCCGCGTGAATAGGCTCGAAACGGGCATGGGACACATGGGGCAGAAGCTAGTGTCGGAAACACTTTCGCATTTCTCAAAATTGGCAGGACTGACAAAGCAGGCGACCAGCGAAGAGCGGCGCGAGCTGCTGCGCACCGTGTCGGACGCCATCGTGGAATCCACGCAAGGCGCGGACTGCAAATCGTTCGGTGAGTTGGACGATCTTCTGGCCAGCGTGGCCGCCGATTATTCGGTGGAGATCCGGGCCGAATTGGCGGAGCTGGTGGCATCGAGCACGCAATTCGTGCGGGCCACGGAGCAATTTGCCCTCGACGATATCAAAGTCGCCGCGCCCATTCTCACCCGCTCTCGCATCTTGAACGACGCCACGCTTTTGAAAGTGATCGGCACGAATTCGCAGCATCACATGATGGCCGTGACACGGCGCCAGGAGATCAGCCCGGCCGTGACGAAGGCGCTTGTCGATGCCGGCAATGACGACGTGGTGGTTTCGCTTCTGTCCAACAATGGCGCGCAGATCGCCCACGAGACGTATGAAACCGTTGCGAAGCGCGCGGAAACCAGTGCGGTGCTGCAATTCCCGCTCGTGCGCCGTCAGGACGTTCCGGTGGAGTTGCTGAACGACCTTTACACGAAGGTGGAAGGCGAAATCCGCCGCGAGATCGTGCAGAAATTCAATTCCGTGTCGCCGGAAGAACTTGAAAAGGCGTTCGAGCGCTCGCGCCAACGCGTGTCGAAAAAAACCGGCGAGACCGTGGTGGATTATGGCGTTGCCACGCATCGCATCGATTCGTTGGTGCGAGGCGGCAGCCTGAAACCCGCCTCGCTGATATCATTGCTGCGCGAAGGCCCCCAGTCGCGCACCAGTTTTATCGTGGCCTTTGCGCGTCTCACCGATATCGAACTGGAATTCTCACATCGCATCGTGACGGCGCATGATCTCGACACCATCGCATTGCTGTGCCGCGGTGCGGGCTTCGAGCGCGCCATTTACGTCACGTTGGCGATTGCGTTGAAGAAGCCGGACGATCGCACCGACCCGGAGCATCTGGGGCAGCTCTACGAGGATGTGCCGGTTGTGGCCGCCCAGCGCGCCATACGGTTCTGGAAAGTCCGCACCGCATTGGCGGCGTAAGCCTCGGCGTCCCGCATTCCTTTCAAGGCTGGAGAAATCGGCTGGAGATGCGAGCCGCTTGTTAACGGCTATCGCATGGGAACATTTTTCCATCTAGAATGTTGCTCCGACACCAATCGCTCGGGGCTGCGATTTCGTGCACAAAATTCTCACGATACTCGGTGCCATTACGCTGGTTCTCATCCTGTGCGGTGGCGCTGCTATCGGCTACGCGGTTTATGTCGGCCATCAGATGGACGCCGAGAGCAAAGCGTTCGTCGATAACGCCGTTCCGGCCATCGTAAAGAACTGGGATCATAACAAACTCATCGATATCGAAAGCCCTGAATTGCGGGAGGCCTCTAGCGACGACCAAATTCGAACCGCGTTTGCTGGTTTCGCGCGGTTGGGTGATCTGGTGGATTATCGCGGCTCCACCGGCCAATCGACTCTGGCATTCATGCTGAGCTCGGGCTCAACCATTTCTGCCACGTATGTTGCAAAGGCTGTCTTCCAAAATGGGGAAGCGGAAATTCAAGTTACCGCCGTTAAAAGAAATGGTCGCTGGATGGTTCAGGGTTTCCATGTCGATGGAAAGTCATCCGGCGAAGCACAGCGACAGACCTAGTTTCCAATGCTCGATCGTCGGTAACTCAGCGCTTCCGCGATGTGCGGGCGCATAACGGATTCATGCCCCGCCAGATCGGCGATGGTGCGCGCCACGCGCAGCACACGGTGATAGCCGCGCGCCGTGAGCTTCATGCGCTCGGCGGCCTCGCCCAGCAGCCGCACGCCGGGCTCATCGGGCGACGCAAACCGATCCAGGATTTCGCCTTCGGCCTCGGCGTTGGTGCGAAGGCCCGCTTCGGCATAGCGTTCCCGTTGGATATCGCGGGCCCGCGCAACGCGCGCGGCAACGTCGCGTGAGCCTTCAGCCGGCGGCGGCAACGCCAGATCCGCTGCCGACACCGGCGAGACTTCGACATGGATATCGATGCGATCCAGCAGCGGGCCCGAAAGACGGGACTGATAATCCTGCGCGCATTTGGGCGCGCGCCCGCAGCATTGCGACGGATCGGAGAGATGCCCGCAGCGGCAGGGATTCATCGCCGCCACAAGCTGAAAGCGCGCCGGATAGCGCACATGCGCGTTGGCCCGCGCAATCACCGCAACGCCGGATTCGATGGGCTGGCGCAGCGAATCCAGCACGGGCCGGGCAAACTCAGGGAGTTCATCCAGAAACAACACGCCGAGATGGGCCAACGACACTTCACCGGGGCGCACACGCAAACCGCCACCGACCAAGGCGGCCATCGATGCGGAATGATGGGGCGAGCGGAACGGCCGTATGCGTGTGAGGCGGCCGTCCTTCAATTCGCCCGCCAGGCTTTGCACCATGGAAACTTCCAAAGCCTCGCGTGCATCCAAGGGCGGCAACAGACCGGGCAGACGCGACGCGAGCATGGATTTGCCCGCACCCGGCGGGCCTTGCATCAGCATCGCGTGATTGCCGGCCGCGGCGATTTCCAACGCGCGCTTGGCGACCTCCTGCCCCTTCACGTCTTTCAAATCGGGCACGTTGCGCGTGTCGTCGGCGAGCTTGGCTTCGGGCACCGCCAAAATCTGCGCGCCCTTGATGTGGTTGACGAGGGCCACGAGCGAGGGCGTGGCGAGGATTTCGAGATCACCGGCCCAGGCGGCTTCCGAGCCGCTCGCTTGCGGGCAGATCAGCCCACGCCCGGCTTCGGCCGCCGCCAACGCGGCCGGCAACACACCGGCAACCGGCGCGACCTTGCCGTCGAGCGACAACTCCCCCAACGCGGTGTAGTTCGACATTTCGGACGCGGGCAGAATGCCCATCGCGGCCAGCAGGCCAATGGCGATGGGCAGATCGTAGTGACTGCCCTCTTTGGGCAGATCGGCAGGCGCGAGATTGACGGTGAGCCGCACGGGCGGCAGCGCCAAGCCGATGGCGGCAAGCGCTGCGTAAACACGCTCGCGCGCTTCGCCCACCGCCTTATCGGCCAAGCCGACGAGATTGAATTTCGGAATGCCGCCTTCGGCGATGTGGACCTGCACATCGACCTCACGCGCTTCCACGCCTTCGAAAGCCACGGTGTAGACATGCGCGACGGCCATGCGGTTCTCGGTGCTATTTCCCCGAGCGTGTCAGTGAAGCAGCAAGGCGTCGGAATTTGGCGGGAAATGGGGCCGTTTGTGGGCGTGCGCGTTTGGCCTGAACCGGCAGGCGCGATAGGCTGAGGCCGCTTAACTTCGCACGGCCTCATGTCGCACATCTCATTCCACACGCCGTCTCTGCCCGCCGCGCATTACCTGTTCGCGCATGTGTTCGGCGCGACCAAAACGCGCCATGCGCTGGAACGGGCGCGCGGTGAGGAATGGGTGGATTTCATCAGCCGCGACATGATGGGCAGCGACCAGGTGTCGATCCATCTCGACCCGGCGGTGAGAGCGAGCGAACCGGCCTATACGATAGCGCAGATCGCGGACGGAGATTTGGGGAGCCGCGAACTGCTGCGCCATTTGACGGGGCCTTCGGCCGGCGGCGCCGTCATCGGCAACATTGCAGCACCGATGCCCCATTGGGGGCCGGTGTTTTCGGCCGTGGATTTCGACCGCGTGCTGACAACGTTACAGAGCCTGGGATTCGACGACCGCGTGATCGCCCCGCAGAATCATCACCCCGGCCAGGAGGCAGAGCACCGCACTCTGTTCCTGACATTGGGGCGATTTTCTTTCGAGCTGAAAGGCTATTCGCACGCGGCCGCCATCAGTGCGGAATTGCCCGCACGCTAGTGTTGCGCGTTTTCTGATTGGCAAGCGTGTCGGTGTAATCCTTCATCTGCTCGTCGTAGTCTTTGTGCGCCTGCGTGTTTTGGCTGTTCTCTTGCTCGAACGCCGTCATCTGCGTTTTGTAATCCGACTGCGCCGCGTCGCTGACCGATTTCTCGCTCTCATATTGCTGAAGCTGCGCCTGATATTCGCGCTCGGCATCCGCGTTCTGGCCGGCGATGCCGTTGTTCAACGTGATGGTCTTCGCCACTTCGGGCAAAAAATCCTGCGCGAAGGCCGGCAAGGGAGCCGCAAACAGTGCCGCGCCGAACGCAGCCGGTATCAAAATCTTGTTTCGCATGGGGGACCGTCTCAATGGCTAGGCTTCGATGCCGCCATTTTTCGACAAATTGTGCCTTCATTATGGCAGCGCTTCCCTCTGCTCAGCGTCAGGCTTTAGACTGCAAAAAAAGCAGGGTGATACATCATGGATAACGACAATGGATTTTCGCGGCGCGGGCTTGTGGGCGTTGCTGCGGTCGCCGCCATCGCAGCAGGGGCTTCCGAAACGGCCGCGGCGGAGACGGGAAAGGTTCAATATTTACGGCCGCAAACCATGTTTCATCCCGGCACCTTTTCGCATGTGGTGGCGATCACCGGGCCGCACAAATTGATTTACGTCGCAGGCCAGCAGGGAAAGCCGTTGAACGGCGCACTGCCCAAAGATTTTTCCGGCCAGGCGCAAGGCGCGTTCGAGAACATGAAGCTGGCGCTGGCCGCCGTGGGCGCGACGATGGATCACGTGGTGAAGACCACGACCTATGTGACCGATCTGAGAGCGGCCACGCCCTTGTTTGGGCCGGTGCGCGCGAAATTCTTCAGCAATGACAATCCGCCCGCCTCTACATTGTTGCAGGTTTCGGCGTTGACCAATGACGCGCTGATCGAGATCGAAGCCGTCGCCGCCGTGCCGGTGTAAGATCGGCGCAAATCCCTGGGGGTATTCCAAGATGCGTCATGTTTTTTTATTGGCTGCCGTTGGGGGTTGCATCGCGGCTTCCGCGTTTGCCGGATTGGCCCATGCCCAAGCCTTTCCCGAAGGCGGAATGGAACAAGCCCCCGATGGTTCGAGCACCGCACTGAATCTCGTTTGCAATGGTGTGGGGCACAAGATGACGAGTGACTCTGTCAACGTGAGCAGTCAGGACAGCAGTGGCAATTACGTCAATCAGACTGGAACAGTTGATGGTGAGGAAAGTTTCCCCTCGGCAGTCGTCATCGAGATCACCGGCAGTCAAGGGCGAATCCACGTTCCAGACGACATGCAGCCGAGAATTTCCTTTAACGGCAACAGTGACGGTTGGTGGGAACTCTCCGACGTATCGATGAGCCGCGATGAGATTCGCGGGCGTTTTCGCTTCGGCGCGCTGTTTCAGCCTCATGTTGTTATCGACCGCATCAGCGGCCATGTGACGATATCCGGTCCACGTCCCTTCAACGGCACATGCGAGCCAGGCAATCCTGAGAACCGTCGCTTCTGATTGAAATCGAAGCCGCGGCCGCAGCCGATGTAAAGCGCACGACTGTCATGGCCCGCAACAGCGGGCCATCCAACCGACCCATCACCGTTTTTAAAGCTCACGCGCTACGCCCATTTGGGCGGCCCGCTGTTGCGGGCCGTGACAGGTGGCGGTGCCTCTAGTCCAGCGGTGGGTTTTTCAGATCGGCCGGAGGATAGGCATAGCCCTTCTCCATGCGAAAGATGCGGCCCGCCTCGATGCGCGTCCATTCATCGCCGGGATTCTTGTGCAGCGAATTCGCGAGATCGTGGCAGACGATGGAGCCGCGATCTTCCGCCGGGAATTGGTGCAGCATGCAGTTGCGCCCTGCTGCATCCCAATACCAAAGCCCTTGCTGCACCAACGTGCCGGTGTTGCCGAACTCTTGATACGAACCATCCGGGTGCATGAACACCCAGCGCTGCACGGGTGAGTGAATGCCCGAATGCGAGGTGTTCCCGTAATAGCCCGCGATGGCATCCTTGCCCGGACGCAGATCGGTGTTGGGTGCGTTGGCCGGTTTCTTGAAGCGCAGGATGAAACGATCCGGCGCGCCTTTGAGCGAATCGTCTGACGCGGGCTTTGCGTGATCGTCGGCCGCGTTGGCGAGTGCGGGGCTTTCGCCGTCGAACACGAAGCCGGCGGCCGTGATTTCCGTCTTCACGCCGTTGGCATCGATGCGGCCATCGCGCACGCGCATGAAGCCCATGCCGAGCTTGGTGTTGGCATCCGACACCAGATACGTGCCACCAGGCTTGAGCGATTGGTACATCGCACGGCTGACCGCCACCATGTCGACCGTGAACGGCGAGAAGCTGGGCACAGCCAAGCCTTTGCCGTGCAGCAGATGATAGGTGTTGGCGCTGAACACCGCATCCAATTGCTCCGGCACGCTGAACTCGCCGCCGAACGCCATGAGGCTTTGCCAGAACACGGTGACGTTGTTGTAGTCCTGGATATCCTGGATCGCGAGAATGGGTGGCTGCGGATAGGGCGGCGGGGTTTCGCCCCGCGCTTTCATGTCCTCGTTGTCGCGGCGCACGACATCTTCGGCGACATCGCTCATCGGCACGATGGCGTAGACGCGGCCCTTAGGGCCCACGAGCTTTGAAAGCATGCGCGTGTAGTAGCCGTCGCCCGGCGCGAACTCGGCGATTTTGTCGTTCGCCTTGATGCCAGAGAACGCCAGCACATCGGCGGGCTTTAAAGCCGCGTCGCGGGCACGCTCGGCAATTGGGCGCCCAACATCGGCGACGGCTGCCGAAACCACAGGCGGTGCATCGGCAGCCTGCGCCGTAGCGATGCCGGTGGCAAAGGCCAAAAACGCAAACGCAAACGCAAAAGCAAGACGGTGCAACATCGGCTTCCCCCTTCGATGTCACGCGTGGCTTCAAGCACGCCGCGATGCTAACGCAGCGTCCCGCCATTTGGAACCGTTCTGCTTAAAGCAGCGGAGGATTGAGCATTTCCGGGGGCGCCGCGGTCACACGCTTGGTGCGCGCGGATTCGCGCGTTCGGGCCGCCAGATCGCGCACATTGCGCTGCAATTGTTCGAGCGCGAAGCCCAGTGCGATCAGCCGGTCATGCGCGCCATTGCCTGAGGCGGAGGCGGATTCGCGCGCGGGCGTCAGCGCCAATTGGCTCCGCAGGAAGGCGGCATCCAAACGCGCAGCCGGTGGCGGCGGTTTGCGATCACGCAGCGCGTTGCCCAATTCGCGCAAATAGGGCGCGGCCTCGGACACGAAATTGGCGAAGGGCTGAGCAGCCGAATCCTCCGGTGCCCACAACGGCGTGGCCGAGACGCGCCCGACCAGCACGAGATCGTGATAGACGCGGCGCAATGTGCGCGGGATCACGTCGGCATCGGCTTCCTGCACCAACAGCGTGCGGCGCTCGCGATCCGCTTCATGCGCCGCCAACTCCATGCGGTCGAACGCGGCTTGGATTGCTTCGTGGCGGCGCGAGATGGAAGGGGCATCGCTTTGGCCTTGGAGCCCTGCGAACAAATCGGCGAGCAGCACGGCCAGAAGATCGAGAACCTGTGCCGCGGAATCGCACATCACGGCATGGGCGCGTGCCGGCAGCACGAACACCGAAACCACCAACCCGACAATACCGCCCAGGCCCACTTCCATCGTGCGCAGGATCGCGGCCAAGAACGGGCCTTCGGTCGAGCCTGCGCTGCCCAACAACAGAATGACGACGGTGACGGGCGCGACACGCAACACCGGATAGATGGCCGAGAGAATCGACATCGGCACGAGCGCCAGCGCCAGCGCGCCGCCCAACGCGAACGTATCGCCCGGCGGCACGGTGGTGACGGCGGCCGCACCCACGATGGCACCGACGAACGTGCCGATCAGCCGATCGACGGCAGCTTTCAGCGAACCGCCAACGCTGGCCTGTGTCACCAAAACGGCGGTGAACACGGCCCAATAGCCTTGCGGCAGATTGAAGGCATGCGCCAGAATAAAGGCGACGACGCCCGCCATGGTGATGCGCAACCCGAAGCGCCAATCGGCGCGATGCACGCGCAACCAGCGCCGGATGCTCATGCGGGCCTCCAGCGCGCGAGGAAGCTGTGCGTGAACAACACGCTGCGTTCAAAGATCGACCATTCTTCGCTCTTGGGCCACAGCGCGCTTAATTCTTCACCACGGAATCCCGCACGCACGCTCACCACCGCGTCGTAGCGCGTGACATCGTTGCAAGCGAGCGCCCACAACATGCGTGCGCCGGTCAATCCGAATTGCGAACGCTCAGGATCGCACGAAACGAAGGCCTTGGTTGCAGCCGCAGCACGGCTCATCAACTCGCGCAACGATTCCTCGTGGAAATGGTGCAGGAACAAATTGGACGAAATCAGATCGAAGCGCGGGCCTTTGTTCTGTGCCAGATAGACATAGGCGTCTTCTTTGATGACTTCCGCATGCCAACCCAAGGCTTCGAAGCGTTGCAGCGTTTCGTTCGATACGACAGGGGCCTGATCGAGCAGGTAGACGCGCACGCCGCGCCAGGATGGCAGCAACGGTGCTACGCTCAACAGGAAGGTGCCGTCGCCGCTGCCCAATTCCAGAATGCGTTGCGGCTTGGGGAGATCACGCACCAGCTTTGCGAAGATCCGCGATTGGTTCATCGCCATGTTGACGCGCTTCAGATCACGCCGCGAGCGGATGGCGCGCGGATTGTCCGGCGGCAACGAATCCAAAATTTCCGGGTCGACGCGGCGCAAGCTCAACGACATCGAGAAGCCTAACCCGCCATGTGGAAGCGCAAAGTTTCGGCCATCAAGCCCGGACCAAACGACATGCCGCAGCCGCGTTCGCCGCCGCGCTTATCGCGCAGCATGGTTTCGAGCACGAACATGATGGTGGCCGACGACATGTTGCCGAAGCGCTTTAGAATCTCCCGTGAAGGTGCAAGATTTTCGGGGGCCAGTTCAAACGCTTTTTCGACCGCATCCAGCACCGTGCGCCCGCCCGGATGCACGGCCCACAGATCGATATCGGAAATCGCGCTGTTGCCGAGGATGTCGCCTCTGCCCTGCTGCAGGCCTGCATGGATGCCGGAGGGCACCTGGCCCGAAAGCACCATGTCGAAGCCCTGATCGCCGATGTTCCAGGTGATCCAATCGGTGGTTTGCGGCACCAGCACGGCGCGAAAGGAATCCAGCGCCACGCCGTCGTTCTCGGCGGTAACGAGTGCCGCCGCACAACCGTCGCCGAACAGCAGGAACGACAACACCTGCTCGATATTGTCGGTCTCTTTCAAATGCAGCGTGCAGAGTTCGAGATTGAGCGCCAGCACACGGGCCTGCGGCTCCGAGCGTACAATGTGGTGCGCGACTTTGAGCGCGTTCACCGCCGCATAGCAGCCCATGAAGCCGATCATGGTGCGCTCGATGTTCGAGGGGAGGCCACAGCGATCGATAAGTTGCAGATCGACGCCGGGTGCCGAGAAGCCGGTGCAGGAGGTGAGCACGAGATGGGTGATCTCTTTACGCTCGGCCGGGGAAAGCAATTTCTCGACGGCGGCTTGCGCGAGTTGGATAGCGCGATCTTCGTACAACGCCATGCGCGCGGCGGTGTTGGGAAAGCTCCCGCGTTTATAGAAGCCGCTGGTGTCGATGGCGCCCGTGGCCTCATAGCCGGTGTCGGGTACGAAATCCGACCAGCGATGTTCGATACCCGATTTTTCCGCCATGCGCCGGAAAAGCGTGGCGTCGCGGCGGTTGTCGCCGAACAGCGTGCCGGCGAAATCGATGAAGGCGCGGTGGACGTCGTTCGGGGGCACGGCCGTGGCAATGCGGTTGATATGGGCCGTGGTCATTCTCTCTCCGGGTACACGGGTGACAATACGTAACGCGCAGCCCTGCGATTGGCCCCGTGCGGCACAGCCGCACCGTTGAGCCTCACGCAGTCAAATGGCCCGATACTGAGTGTGCGCCAGGGCTTGCGGCTCGTCACGCGAGGAGTTTTTGAGAACCGTCCGCAATTTTTGGAATAAAGCGGCTTCGCTACCGTTTAGTCTTCGCGTCCAGGGCGGCGGAAGTCTTTCTCGTGATGGCCTTTGCCCGGCAGATCACCCTGCTCGAACAGCCAGGAATAGCCGCCTTGGGGATTCGTCAGAATCTCCCACACATTCTCATCGGCATCGCGGAAGAAGAAGGCATACGTGCCGTGCTGCTCGACCGGCTTGGTGATATGGCCGATCTTCCACTTATCTTTCTCGTTGAGTATCCGTTCGTATGCAGCATCGACATCGGCCTTGGTTTCAACATCCAACCCGTTGTGATTGAGATGATCCTGTTGGGTGATCTTGTTGGTGAGAACGACCGCGATAGTGTTCGCCCCGCCCAGCCGGATCATCAGCGAGCGGTGGCTGGTGCGCACCACCTCCAGCCCTAAGAACTCTTCGTAGAACTTGCGGGCGAAATCGAGATCGCGCGATGAGAGCGTGCCGTGCGACAGGAATTTGAGCTTCAGCGCGCCTTTGGAATTCTGGTCGACAGACATGAGACCTCCTCAGACGGGCCCAATTTCCGGTTCACTCGCCCGCGCATACCTTGCTTCCAGCACCGCATAAATGCAGCCAACCAAAGACGCGCCTAAGCCTGCTCCAATCGCCACTAGCGGGTGCAAGACCAGCGCACTGAAGTAAGGAGGAATGCTTCCCCCAATAAAAACCACACCGACTCCGAGCACAATCAGCGGAAAGACTGGCAAGAAAAAGGCGAAAAGAATCCACCAGAAATGCCCTTGCGTCAGCTTCCAACTGTGATCCCAAGCATCTTCCACATCGAGTGCCACGGCCGGATATACGAGCGATGCCCTAACAAAAGCGAAGAACAAAAATAGCGAGAGAATGAACAGCAGAAGGGTAACAGCCATATTGTTTGCGAGACCAGGTGCATCCATCACCAGACTCGCAATCGCGTAAGCGATGGCCCAGCGCACGTACCGGAGAACCCGAGGCGAATACGCATATTCGGATTTACTTTCATCGCGCAGCGCATAGCGGATAACCGCGACACCCAACGGCGCACCGATCATCGCGTCGACGACAGAGTGCAGCCATTGGTAGAGTGCGAACCCAATGGGATTTCCCTTCCGCAAATCCACCGGATAATCGGCCAGCAATGTGGACTGTGCCGCATAGAAAGCGATCGCCACAACGACGAACAATATCAGCGTGATGACGTACAACTTCGTCAACGCTCCGAGCGAGGCGAAGAACAAGCGCCAGCTCGCGAACGCGACGTCGAGAGGGCCGAACCCTGCATAATCGTTGGCAGCAGCTTCGCTCATGCGCGAAGCCTCACTCGGCGGCTTTGGTGAATTCGGCTTCGACCTGGAAATTCACTTCATCCGACACGGCCAGATTCCAATAGGCGTGCGTGATGTCGAAATCCGAACGCTTCAACATGCCGGTGGCCGAGAAGCCCATCACCTTGCGCCCGCCCGGTCCCGGCGCTTCGCCGATGAAGACCGCGTGCAGCACGACAGGCTTGGTGACGCCATGCAGCGTGACGTTGCCGGTAATGTCGCCGGTGTTCGCACCCGTCTTCTTGATGACGCTCGATTGGAAGGTGACGGTGGGGAATTTCTCGCAGGCCAGCGCTTCCGCCTTGCAGAGATTTTCATCCAGCGTGCGCTTGCCCGCACCATTCGCGAACGGCGTGGAGAAGCCGGTCATCGGGATCGTCACGCTGACCGAACTCTTCTCAGGGCTCTTCGGGTCCAATTCCAGCGAGCCGGTGACTTTGTCGAAGCGGCCGTAATAGGGGCTGATGAAATCGTGCAGTGCGGAGAACACCACCTGACTGTGCGCGCCCGATATGTCCCAATGGCCGGCCGGCATTTTGGCGATGTCGGTGGTGATTTCGGGTTTCTCTTCATCCGCACCAAAGGTCGGCGCGCCCGGCGGCGGTGCGGGGGCCATCGTGGGCGCCGCATCGGCCGCGAAAGCGGGAGCGGCAAGCACCGAGGCGGACGCGACGGCCCAAGCAAAAGCGGTTGTGCGAAGCATGATGTTTCCCCCGAAAGATGAGCCGTTGAACGGCCCTGATTTTGGGGAAAGTGTGGTGTGGTTTGAGGTCAGGTGCAAGCCGGTGAGCAGCCCGGCGCGCCTCAACGGCAAATACCCATACCGTCCAGATTTTCGCGCACGTCGCTCAAATCATCATCGTCGGACGTGCAGACGTTTTGGGCTAAGTCCTTAGCCTCTGCGATGCGGCCTTGCAGCGCGTACACAATCGCGAGCCCGGCCTTGATGCGAGTTTCGAACGCCGGAGAGTCGGTCATGTTTTTGCGGTTGTCCATCGCCGCATGCAGCTCCCTCGCCGCGGCAACCGAATCTTGCTGTTTTAAAAAAGCCAGGGCCCTGAAGAGATGCGAGCGCGGGTCCAGCGGATAGCGTTGCACCAGATCGGCCGAGCGCCGCTCTTGTTCCTCGGGGGTGCCGGGAAGTTCGTTCGGCGCGATCAGTATCGCGGCGGGAGAGCCGGCCGGAGCGGCGGCGGAGGCTTCGGAATTGAGCAGGAAACCCGTGCCGGAAATCGCCAACATCACGGAGGCGACGGCAAAGGCGCTCTGCGCGTAGGCAGGCGTTTTCTGACCGCTGGAGAACACTTCACACAACAACACGCCCATCAACCCGCCTGCAACCGCACCGCCGAGATGGGCTGCGAGATCGACGCGGGGATCACCAAGACTCGGGAAGATCACAGGGGCAATCGCGGACACGACAAAAAAGGTCGACAACTTTTGCGCACGGCTGCGCGTTCCGGGGGTTTCAATGCGGAATCGGCATATGATGGCGCAAGCAAGGACACCCATGATCGCGCCGGAGGCGCCGACACCGACGATGTTCGGGTCGTCGTTCATCACGCTCACCAATGAGCCCGCCAAAGCCGAGACCATGTAAACGCACGCGAACCAACGCGCGCCGATATTGCGCTCCAGCGCGTACCCGGCGGCGAGCAGCGCAACCGCATTTCCAATGAGGTGCCCGGCGCTGCCGTGCAAAAAAGGTGCGGTGAAAATGCGCCACCATTGGTGGTTCACGAATACGAGATTGTGACTCATGCCCCCGAGCTTGATGTAGGACAGCACACTGAGGTCGCTTTCCTGCGTGACACTGGTTTCCCAGCCATAAATGAACGTGAGCAGCGCGATGAGGGCGAAGGTGAGAAACGGCAGCCCACCCGTATTTGGCGCGGACGTGGAAAGACCGGAGGCAAAATTGCGCGCATCCTCGACAAGCTGCGCGTAAGCCGGATCGCGGTATTCGGAATCTATCGGCGCTTCCGGCAACGCCTTAACGCCTACCACAGCAGGCCGAGCGGCCGGCAGGCGTGCAACCGCCGTATTTCTTTTGCCGAAACTATTGGATTTCATCGCCAGCCCCTTTTGCGAGCGCTCAGCACAAATGCTGTTGCTGAAGGACGGCCCGCTCCTGCAACAGAGAAGGATCGTCGCTGGCGGAATCACAAACCGATGGGCCCACCGCTTTCGATTCGTCCCGCCTGCCCTGAATCAACAGGATCGTCGACAACATCGTGCGCGCATCGCGTTCGTTGGCGGACGCGAGATGACCAAGCATGTCCTTTTCGCTCAGGCCTTCGCGATACTCGCGTTCCGCAGCGCTGCGATCACCTTCCCTCAAAAACGACTGCGCACGTAGAAAATGCGCCCGTGGATCGCGAGGAAAGCGCTGCACGAGGTCTGCGGCGCGCGCGATGCCT
This sequence comes from uncultured Alphaproteobacteria bacterium, assembly GCA_903928515.1. Lineage (GTDB taxonomy): Bacteria > Pseudomonadota > Alphaproteobacteria > Micropepsales > Micropepsaceae > CAIYRG01. Next base: position 20,062 of record CAIYRG010000351.1, read on the forward strand.
TCGCGAGAGGACGCAGGGATATCTCCCGGCCGCATCAGACCTGCCGGTAAGACCGCATCCGTCACAGCAGACGTCAGAAGATCATGCGGACCGAACCACCAGAACAGCCGAACGCCGAGACCCACAACAAGCAACGTGATTCCGCCGAGACCGGTGTGACGCCGCCAAAACCGTTTGCGTGGCACTGCGTCTGCGGTGGGGGATTTCGTATGGCCGGGTGAGCCGGCATCGGGCACGCGCGCGAGCGGCGTCTTGCGCAACGCGCGAGCGTTGGGCGCGCGCGCATTGCGCATGCCGAAACTGGAAGAGCCCATGACTGGGTTTGCCCGATGCCTCTGCTTGGCTTTTTAGGCGAATGCCCCTGACCGATGTGTAAAGCTTCGCCCTACACGGGTGCGAAACCGCAGCGCTGGTAAAGCTCGGGTTAATCGAACGCTTTGGATTGTTGCCAGGGATGCACCAGATCCCCCCTCCGGTTCGCTCTGCTCACCACCTCCCCGTAAACGGGGGAGGTGTCTGCCGAAGGCAGACAGAGGGGGAGACCTCAAGGGCGCCCATGACGAAAATTGAAGAGGAGCGTCAGCGCGAGGCGCGTTTCTTTTCGATCACATCCCAGATGAGGGCTGCGATATTCGCACCGCCGAAGCGGCGGATTTCCTGAATGCCCGTGGGCGAGGTGACGTTGATTTCGGTAAGATAATCGCCGATCACATCGATGCCGGTGAAGATCAGACCACGGGCTTTCAGCTCAGGCCCAATGGCCGCGCAGATTTCTTTGTCGCGTGGCGACAGATCAATCGCTTCGGGGCGGCCACCGACATGCATGTTGGACCGCGCCTCGCCCGCCGCCGGCACGCGGTTGATCGCGCCCACGGGTTCGCCGTCCACCAGAATGATGCGCTTATCGCCTTGGCGCACTTCCGGCAGATACCGCTGCACGATGATGGGCTCGCGATAGAATTGCGTGAACATCTCCAGGAGCGAGCCGAGATTCTCGTCGTCTTGCTTGATGCGGAACACGCCCGCGCCGCCATTGCCATAAAGCGGCTTGACGATGATGTCTTTGTGCTCGGCGCGGAAGGCGCGGATTTCATCCGGCACCGAGGTGATCAGTGTCGGCGGCATCACACCTTCGAATTGCGTGACGAACAATTTTTCCGGCGCGTTGCGCACATGGAAGGGATCGTTCACCACCAGCGTCTTGGGATGCAGGCGTTCGAGAATATGCGTGGCCGTGATGTAGGCCATGTCGAAAGGCGGGTCCTGTCGCATCAGGATCACGTCGGCTTCCGATAGATCGTACACGGATGGTTCGCCCAAAGTGAAGTGATCGCCCTTCACGTTCTTTACGGTGAGCGAGCGCACGGAAGCGCGGACATGCCCATCGCGAAAGCGTAAGTCGCGCGGCCCGTAATAGAACAGCGTGTGGCCGCGGGCCTGGCCTTCAAGCGCCAACGCGAAGGTGGAATCGCCTTGGATATCGATCTTCTCAATCGGGTCCATTTGGATGGCGACGGTGAGGCTCATGCGCGTCTCTTTGGGAAATGAGGGGCTTAGTTCAGGCGGCGCTTGAGGGTGGCGAGCGCCAATTGCACCTCGTTATGCAACGGCTCGCCGGGTTTGACCAGCGCAAGACAGCGCTCGAAACCCGCCCGCGCCGCGCCATGCGTGCCGAGATTTTCCTTCAATTTGGCGCAATCGAACCAGAGCTGTGGCCGTTTGGGCGCGATCAGCAGCATGCGGTCGGCAACCGCTGCGGCGCGTGCGATATCGCCCGCTTTCTGTGCCCGCGTCTTGATGTTGAACTGCAGCCGCAACAGCACGTCGATATCGGTGACGGGCAGCAGCGCGCGCGGATCGGAAGCGGTGGCGGGATCGACCAGCGAAGGCGGCGAGAGCAATCGTTCATGATCGAGCGACGCGCTGCCGCCGAACGGATCGATCAGCACGTCGCGGTTCTTCACGTTGACGGAGAGCAGGAAATGCCCCGGCGCATACAGCCCGTGCGCGATGTAACCCGCCGCACGCGCCGCATGGATGTAGAGAATACCGAGCGCCACAGGCATGCCGCGGCGGCGATCCATCACGGCCATCATGTCGGCGTTCAACGGATCGTCGTAATGCAGACGATCCCCCTCGTAACCAAAATGCCCCGAGAGCACTTGCAAGAGCCCGCGCCCCACCTTCTCGGCATCGCGCGCCGTGGCGGATTGATCGCGCGCCCGCTCCGAGATGTCGGAGAGTTGCGCGCGATAGCTGCCGAGCGAGCGGCCGGGATTATCGAGGGACGCGAGCATCAGTGCGCATTCGGCGATATCCACGGCGGGTTCGGCCGCTTCGCCGAGCCGCTTCAGATATTCGTGGGGCGCCGAGCCCTCGCTCATGTCCGGCAAACGCTTGTGTTCAATTCTTTGTGTTGGCGCTTTCCCGGACGTAGCCGAAGCGCGACGGATCGTCCTTCACCACCACGTAATTCTCCACGCGCTTCACGCCGTCGATGCTTTCGGCATCGGCAACCGCGCGTTTGATCTCATCTTTGTTCTGGCCGACACCGGTGAGATAGACGACGCCGTTCACGACATCGATGGTGTAGTTCACATCCTTCACGCCGCCATCGGTGAGCAGCACCGTCGCCACCTGCGTGCGAATCCAGATGTCGTTGGGCCGGTCGAGCCAGCCGGATTCATCCGTCACTTCGATATTGTTGGCGACGCGCAGCACGCCTTCTTCGCCCCACGCGATGCGCGTGGCAGCGAGGCGCAGTTCCGGGTCGGCAACGCGGCCCGTGAGCAGCACGCGCCCTTCGATCACCGTGACGGAGGTGTTCACGAGTGCGCCTGTCGATTCTCGCTGCAGATCGGTTTCAATCGCCGTTTTGATGCTCACATCGTCGATGGCATGACCAACGCTGCGTTCCTGGCGCGCGGCGGACACGCCGGTAACGACAGCACCCACGGCGGCAACCGCACAGCCGGAAATGGATGGCGCAAGGCCGAGCGCCAACAGCGGGAGGATAAAGCGAAAATTCTTACGCGTGTTATTCGAACTCATTGAGGACTCCCTCGTAGCCATGCCCGCGCCCCCACGCGTTTACAGCGTTGCGAAACCAGTCCCCCACTCACACCCAAATATCTCTAGTCCAACTGCCAGGCATTCTTGAGATGCCGTGGCAACCGGCCCGGTACGACATACAATACATCGAATCGGACGACTTTGTGACGTAACTTGGGATGCGCGCCCAGGTAAAGGGCCGCAGCCCGCGCGATGCGTCCGCGCTGCGCGTGGCCCAGAGCTTCCGCGGCCTTCGCGGCATCGGCCCGAGCCTTCACTTCGACGAAGCACACAACGCCGTTCCAACTGCGGGCGATGAGATCGATCTCACCGGCGGCATTGCGCATGCGCCGCGCCAGGATGCGGTAGAGCTTGCAGCGCAAATAGAGAATCGCCTTGGTTTCCGCAAAACGCCCGCGCCGCTCCGAGGCACGGCCGCGTTCTTGGCGCCCATGTTCTTGGCGGCCTCCGCTCAGGCGTTGCGCACTACTCATCCTCGGCCTTGAGTTCTAAAGCGCGGGCATAGAGTGCGCGCCTGTTCTCGCCGGTGGCCTCGGCCACAAGGGCCGCCGCCGCCGAGACCGGCATATGCACCAGCGCCTGGCGCAGCAGCGAATCCGCGTTGGCGGTGCTGGCGCGGGCCTTTTCGGGCGGTGCCACAACCAGCGTCACTTCGCCCTTGGGCGTGGGCGCATCGGCATAGAAGCGCGCCAATTCGGCCAACGTGCCGCGCTTCACTTCTTCATGCAGCTTGGTGATTTCGCGCGCCACGGCGGCTTCGCGGTTGCCCAGCACAGAAGCCATATCGGCAAGGGAGGCCGCCAAACGCTGTGCGGATTCGAACAGAATCAAACTCGCCGGAATGTCGCGCAAGCTTTCCAGCACGGTTTTGCGCTCGCCCGATTTGTGCGGCAGGAAGCCGGCGAACAGAAATTTGTTGGACGGCAGACCGGCGATGGACAGTGCGGCCAATGCCGCCGATGGCCCCGGTACGGCGAAGACGGGCAAACCTTCCTCGCTGACTTCGCGCACCAGTTTGTAGCCCGGATCGGAGACCAAGGGCGTGCCCGCATCCGTCACCAGCGCCAGGCGCTGACCCTCGCGCAGACGTGCCAGGATTTTCGGGCGCTGCACGGGCGCGTTGTGATCGTTGTAGACGATCAGCGTGTTGGAGATGCCGTGGATGGTGAGCAGCTTGCCCGTCACCCGCGTGTCCTCGGCGATGATGCCGTCGGCCTCGCGCAGCACCGAGAGGGCGCGCGCCGAAATATCGGCGGCGTTGCCGATGGGGGTGGCGGTCACGTAGAGACCGGGTGCCAAAGTCATGGAAGAGCCGCTTTTGGTCGGTAGACGAATCCCCGAGAGATTTACCGGAACTTGTGGCCGAATTAGGCTCTATTTCGTCCAGGGATCGGCGCGGGGCACGAATGTCGCGCGTCAATGGCCGTTGAGGAGTTTGTGATGATGTTTTCGGCCATGTTTTCGGGCACCGCCCAAAAACGCGATTTTGCAGGACGAATGGCCCTAGGTTTGATGGCCGGCCTGGCGCTGACGCTGGGCTTAAGCGGCTGCCAGAGCACGGCTGCACGCCGCCCGACCCCGGTGACCGCCGCCCCCGAAGTGCTGCCGCCGGCCCCGGAAGTGGCCGAGAACCCGGACCGCACCGACCATCCCGAATATTACCGCCTGCCGCACACGGCCTCGGGCCGCACACCGGTGCGCGTGGCGATGCTGCTGCCGCTGTCCAACCCCTCGGCCGAAACCCGCGCCGTGGCCGAAGCCCTGCAGCGCGCCGCTCAATTGGCCCTGTTCGATTCCGGCAACAAGGACATCATTCTGATGCCGCGCGACGAAGGCGGCTCGCCCGATTTGGCCCAGCGCGCCACCTCGCGCGCCATCGCCGAAGGCGCCGAGATCATCTTGGGGCCGCTCTTTGCGCAATCCGTCACCGCGATCACGCCGATTGCCCGCGACGCCGGCGTGCCGGTGATCGCGTTCTCGTCGGACCGTGCGGTGGGCAGCCGGGGCATCTATCTGTTGAGCTTTCAGCCCGAAGACGAAGTGAACCGCATCGTGTCTTACGCCGCTGCGAAAGGTCACACGGCCTTCGGTGCGATGGTGCCGAACACCGCCTATGGCCAGAAGGTCAACACCGCATTCCGCATGGCCGTTACCAAAGCCGGCGGGCAAGTGACCGCGGTCGGTACATATGCGGAGACGCCCGAAGCCTCATTTGCGCCCGCGAAAACCGTGGGCGCCACGCATCCCGACGCGGTGCTGATCGGCGAAGGCGGCGACATGCTGCGCGCCATCGCGCCGTCATTGGCGCTGAACGGCGCACCGGCCGCGAGCACGAAATTCCTCGGCACCGGATTGTGGGACGACCCCGTGGTGTCGCGCGAACCGATGCTGGAAAATGGCTGGTACGCCGCGCCCTCGCCCAATGCGTGGCGCAATTTCCAGACGCGCTATCAGCAAGCCTTCGGCGCCACGCCGCCGCGCATCGCCAGCCTCGCTTACGATGCGATGTCTTTGGTGGCACTGCTCTCCAGCGGCAAGCCGTATCAGCGCTACACCCAATCAAGCATCACAGACCCGAACGGCTTTTCCGGCATCGACGGCATCTTCCGCTTCCATGCCGACGGTTCGGCCGAACGCGGACTGGCGATCATGCAGGTGATCCCCGGCGGTGCGGCGGTTCTCGATCCCGCCCCGACGACGTTCCAGAATTTGGGTTACTGATCTCAGGCGATGGGAAAGATCCTGATCCCCTCGTCTGGCCCCGACAGTTGGAAACAATTTCTCGCCAAGCCTGAACTGCACTGGGCCAGAGGCTACTCCGCGCGAACGCTCGCCCATGCCTGGGAGGCCGCGAACGGACTACCGCCGGAAATTGCGAGGCTGATGTCTGCCGCATTCGGCGATGGCGAACTTCTCTTCGCCGCGCCCGAGCACAAAACGGCTCTTCCTGGAGGAACGCGCGAAAGCCAATCCGATGTGTTTGCGCTCGTTCGGCACCGCTCAGGCCTTGCGACATACACGATAGAAGGAAAAGTCGATGAGCCCTTCGGTCCGACGGTCGGCGAATGGAGCAAAGAGGCATCGCCCGGAAAGACGGAAAGGCTCGCATATATTTGCGGGCTTCTGGGACTCAAGGACTGCCCGCCAGACATTCACTATCAACTGCTGCACCGCACGGCCTCGGCCTTGATCGAGGCAGATCGATTTGCCGCCGGAAATGCGGGAATGATCGTCCATTCCTTCTCGCCTGAGAAACGCTGGTTCGAGGCCTTCGCCCAGTTCGTCGGATTGTTCGGCGAAAAAATTGCGCCCGAAACACCGGTTACGATCACGGTGCCATCCGGCAAATCACTCATGCTCGGATGGTGCTCGGGCGATCAAACTTTCAGAACAGCGTAGAGTGAGTTCATGCCGCGCAACGCCTATGCCGATTACATTCTCGACCTGCTGCACGATTTCGGGCCGCTGACGACGCGGCCGATGTTCGGCGCGGTGGGGCTGTATCGTCACGGCGTGTTCTTCGGCTTCGTCGACGACGATGCGGTGTATTTCAAAACCGATGAAACAACGCGCGAAGAGTATCGCGCGGTTGGCTCTGCGCCCTTCGTCTATCACGCGCACGGCAAGACGATGGAAATGAGCTACTGGCGCGTGCCCGAAGAAGTGTTGGAGGATTCCGACACGCTGATGGCTTTCGCCAACAAGGCGCTCGACGTGGCGCGCGCGAAAGCCAAAGCGCCGAAGAAAAAGGCGGACACGAAGCCCGCTAAGAAAACTGCAACGAAGAAAAAACCGCGCGCATCAAAACCCACGCGCAAATCTTCTCGACGCTAACCCAATTCTCACCATGGCCTGGCTTGACCCGGCCACCCGGCAGGCGAGCATCCGCGAGCCAGTAACTCATTTGCGCCCGCCTACGCGGGCGCACCGGGTGGCCGCCTCGAAGGGCGGCCATGGTGGGTTATATTTGGAAAGATTTTTTACGCCGCCAGTTCGGCGAGAAGCGTGTTCAACACCAAACGGCCGCGTTTGGTGGCGGCGAGATGTGACCCGTTCAGCGTGATGAGCCCCGCGTCTTGCAACATAACGATTTGCGCGCGGGGCAATTCCACGCCCCAGCGTTTTTGATATGCGGCCAAATCCAAGCCTTCCGACAGACGCAGCGCCATCAGCAGATTCTCGCGCGCCGCTTCGGCCGGCAAAATGTCTTCGCACTCGAAACTGTTTCCATCGCGCGCAACGCGCTTCAACCAGGATTCCGGCAGACGCTCCGCCTTTGTCGCCACACGCGTATCGCCCACCGTCAACCGCCCGTGCGCGCCGGGGCCGACGCCCGCGTAATCGCCATAGCGCCAATAGGTGAGATTGTGCCGCGACTCCGCACCAGGCGCAGCGTGGTTCGACACTTCATAGGCGGGCCTGTTCGCGGCCTCGCACATGTCTTGCGTCAGCTCGTAAAGATCGGCCGACAAATCTTCATCCGGGATATGCAGTTTGCCCTGACGGAACAGCCGCGCATATTCGGTGCCCGGTTCAATGGTGAGCTGATAGAGCGACAGATGCTCGGTGTTGAAGGACAGCGCCTCGCGCAATTCCTTCTCCCACGCAGCCGCCGTTTGTTGAGGCCGCGCGTAAATCAAATCGATGCTGGTGCGCGGGAAGATGTCATTCGCCCACGCAATCGCACGGCGCGCTTCATCGGCGCCATGCAAACGCCCGAGTTTTTTCAACGCGCCGTCATCGAGCGATTGCACGCCGATGGACAAACGGTTCACGCCCGCCAATGCGTAATCGCGGAAGCGTTCCTGTTCGGCGGAGTTGGGATTGGCTTCGAGCGTGACCTCCGCATCGGCCGCAAAAGACCAATGCTGCGCGATGGCTTCCAGCACACCGCCAACAGCAGAGCCCGACATCAGCGACGGCGTGCCGCCACCGAAGAACACCGAGGTGACGGAAGACCCGCCGGCTTGCATGCGCGACACCGCCTCCAACTCTTTAGCGATGCCTTCAACCCAGGCTTTGTCGTCAAGCGTTTCGCGCACGTGCGAATTGAAATCGCAGTACGGGCATTTCTTCGCGCAGAACGGCCAGTGGACGTAGATGCCGAAGGAATCGCTCATATCAGTTCGGACAACGCGCCCGACGCGGTAAGCTTGGCGAAGGCATGCGTGCGATGGCTGATCGCTTCTTTTTCGGCTTCGCGCATTTCACCGAACGTGAAGCGGTGGCCTTCGGGCAGGAAGATCGGATCGTAACCGAAGCCGTGTTCGCCGCGCGGTGGAAATTCTATAGAGCCGTAGGCGCGGCCTTCAAATGAGAGCGTGGGTTTGCCGGGGCGCGCCAACGCCAACGCGCAGACGAAATAGGCGCGCTTGTCGGGCGAGCCGATCGCCGCCATCTCGGTTTCCACGCGCTTCATCGCGAAACCAAAATCTTTATCGGCGCCCGCCCAACGCGCCGAATAAATGCCCGGCGCGCCGTTCAACGCCGCGACACATAGGCCGGAATCATCCGCCAGGCATGCGAGGCCGGAAGCCGCGCACGCGACTTCCGCCTTCAGCACCGCGTTGGCGATGAAGGTGTCACCGGTTTCATCCGGTTCACCCAATCCCAGCTCGCCCGCGCCCACGACATCCAGCGGGAACGCGGCGAGTAACTCGCCGATCTCACGCACCTTGCCCTTGTTGTGGCTGGCGATGACAAGCTTGGCGCGCATCAGAGCTTCAGGGCCACTTTCTGCAACTGGATGAGTTGCGCCGTGCCGGCCTTCGCCAGACGCAGCAATGCGCCCAATTCCTCTTCCGAGAACGGTGCGCCTTCGGCCGTGCCCTGCACTTCCACCAAACCACCGCCCCCGGTGATGACGAAATTCGCATCCGTCTCGGCCACCGAATCTTCGTCGTAATCGAGATCGAGCACCGGCATGCCCTTGGAGATGCCGCATGAAACGGCCGCGACATGATCCTTGATCGGGATGGCCTTCACGAGGCCGGTCATCGCCATGAATTTCATCGCCTGATACAGCGCCACGAAACCGCCCGTGACCGAGGCCGTGCGCGTGCCGCCATCGGCCTGCAGCACGTCGCAATCGACCACGATCTGGCGTTCGCCCAATTGGTCGAGCGCAGTGACGGCACGAAGCGAGCGCCCGATCAGGCGTTGAATTTCCTGCGTGCGGCCCGATTGCTTGCCCGCCGCCGCCTCGCGGCGCATGCGCGAGCCCGTGGAGCGCGGCAGCATGCCGTATTCGGCCGTCACCCAGCCCTTACCGGTGCCCTTCAAAAAGCCCGGCGGGGAATTCTCGACGCTGGCCGTGCACAGCACATGGGTGTCGCCGAACTTCACGAGGCACGAGCCTTCGGCATGTTTCACCACGCCTGTGGTCAGCGACACGGCGCGCATCTCGTCGGGACGGCGGCCGGAGGGACGTGGCAGGTTGGACATGCGGGTATTCCTTATAAGCTGGGCCTTATAGGCGCGGGAGGTGCGCGCGTGACCTTGAAGGCGGTGAAACGGGCCGTTACCTAACGGGGGTGGAACAGGTGCGCAAATGACGCTTGCCAGCAAACAGCCTTCCGATTGCCCAATTTGATAAATACTGTAAGAAATACAACCCCTTAGAGACAAGCATCTTGGACCCGAGAAGCATCAGCGCCCTGGGCGGCGATTTGAGCGAGCGGCCGCGCGAGGTCTTCCGCCATCTGGTGGAAGCCTATCTCGCCAACGGCGAGCCCGTGGGATCGCGCACGCTCAGCCAGCGCCTGCCCATCGGCCTGTCGCCCGCCTCGATCCGCAACGTGATGGGCGATCTGGAACGGCTGGGCCTGCTCTATGCCCCGCATACGAGTGCCGGACGCATCCCGACCGAGCGCGGCCTGCGCCTGTTTGTCGATGGGATGCTGGAAATCGGCGATATCGGCGCCGACGAACGCTCGGCCATTTCCGAACGCATCGCGTCGTCGGGCCGCAGCATGGAAGACGTGCTGACCCAGGCCACGACGATGATCTCAGGGTTATCCCGCTGTGCGGGATTGCTGGTCACCAGCAAGCAGGAGAGCGCGCTCAAGCATGTCGAATTCGTCAGCGTCGCCGCAGGCAAGGCGCTGGTGGTGCTGGTGGGCGAAGACGGCTCGGTGGAAAACCGCGTCATCGACATCCCATTGGGCCTGCCGCCTTCGGCCTTGATCGAAGCCACGAATTACATCAACGCGAAATTGCGCGGCCGCACGCTGGAAACGGCACGCGGCGAAATCATGCGCGAGATCGAAGACCAACGCGCCGCACTCGACACGCTCACCGCCAAAGTGGTGGCCGATGGATTGGCGACGCTGTCGGCGCAGGCCGGCGGCAATGCCGACGACAAGATTCTGATCGTGCGCGGCACCTCGCATCTGTTGGAAGATGTGGATGCGCAAAGCGACCTGCAGCGCGTGCGGACGTTGTTCGACGACATCGAACGCAAAAGCGATTTGATCCGCCTGTTGGAATTGGCGCGCGACGGCGACGGCGTGCGCATCTTCATCGGCTCGGAGAACAAATTGTTCAGCCTGTCGGGCTCGTCCATTGTCGCCGCACCTTATGCCGATGCGCAGGGCAAGGTGGTGGGCGTGATCGGCGTGCTGGGGCCGACGCGCATCAACTACGCCCGCATCGTGCCCATCGTGGATTACACCGCCCGCGTCGTGGGCCGCCTTCTGGCCTAAACCAATTCGAAGAGACGTGCGTTCTCAATTTGCCTCGTGACTCAGGAGCTTCTTATGTCCGCCGAAAACGAAAACCCCGAAGACAACGCCAACCCCGCTCGGGAACCCATTCCGGAACCGAAGCCTTACATCATGGGCGACGCGCCGGACGCGGAAGTGGAATTGCTGAAGGCGGAAGTGGCTTCGCTGAAAGACCGCGTGCTGCGCGGCCTGGCCGACACCGAAAATCTGCGCAAGCGCGCCGAGCGCGAGGCCAAGGATGCGAGGGATTACGCGATCACCAAATTCGCGCGCGATATCGTGTCGGTGGCCGACAATCTGGCCCGCGCACTGCAAGCCGTTCCGGCCGAAGAACGCGCCGCACTCGAGAGCGGCCACAAGGCCGTGATGGAAGGCGTGGAAGCGACCGAGCGCGAATTGACGGCGGTTCTCGGCCGCCATGGCGTGACGCAGATCGATCCGCAGGGCGAAAAGTTCGATCCGCATTTCCATCAGGCCATCGCGGAAGTGCCGGGCTCCGGCCAGGCACCCGGCACGGTGGTGAGCGTGGTGCAGACCGGCTATCGCATCGGCGAGCGCTTGCTCCGCCCGGCGATGGTGACGGTGGCGAGATCCGATGGCAGCTCGACGGGCGGGAACGTCAACCAGACGGTTTAACTCTTCTATCTCCACCATGGCCGCCCGACCATGGTGAGAGTTGTGCCCAAATCCTCTACTGTCATGGTCCGGCTTGACCGGGCCACCCATCGCCTTATGACGTTTGGATGGCCCGCGGTCGCGGGCCATGACAGCTTTGGAGCGAAACCCCATGACCAATATCCGCATCACGGTGGCCGGTGCTTCGGGCCGCATGGGACAAGCCCTGATCCGCGCCATCGCGGAAACGCAGGACATGGATCTGGCCTTCGCGTTGGAACGCAAAGGCCACGGCCATATCGGCGAGGATTCCGGCGCGATGGCCGGGCTGCCCGCCAACAAGATCTGGGTCACCGACGATGTACTGACGGCGCTTGCGGGCTCTGACGCGCTGCTCGATTTCACATCGCCTGCGGGCAGTCTCGCCATGGCCGATCTGAGCGCACAGGCGCGCATCGTGCATGTGATGGGCACAACGGGCATTGAAGACTCGCACATCGCGCAACTTAATGCCGCCGCGCGCCACGCCGTGATCGTGAAGAGCGGCAATATGAGCTTGGGCGTGAATCTGCTCGCAGCCCTGGTGCGCGAGGCCGCGAAGGCGTTGCCCAATTACGATATCGAGATTCTCGAAATGCACCACCGCATGAAGGTGGATGCGCCCTCGGGTACGGCGCTGCTGCTGGGCGATGCGGCCGCCAAGGGCCGCGATGTGGCGCTGGCCGCGAAGAAAGTCTCAGGGCGCGACGGCATCACCGGCGCGCGCAATGACGGCGCGATTGGTTTCGCGTCTCTGCGCGGCGGCACCGTTGTGGGCGATCACACCGTGATCCTGGCCGGACCGAATGAGCGCATCGAGCTGTCGCACAAAGCCGAAGACCGCATGATCTTCGCGCGCGGCGCGATTGCCGCGGCACGCTGGGGCCAAGGCAAGAAGCCCGGTCTCTACTCCATGACGGACGTGCTGGGGTTTTAAGCCGACACTTCGTCGTGCTTGGCCGCTTCCCACGCCAGCATCGCGCGTTTGCGCGTGGTGCCCCAATGATAGCCGGTGATCGCACCCGTGCTCGACAGCACGCGATGACACGGGATCAGCAATGAAATCGGATTGCGTCCGACCGCCGTGCCCACCGCGCGTGAGGCCTTCGCGGCGCGCAACGAATGCGCGATATCGGAGTAAGAGACGACCTTGCCTTCGGGAATGCGCAACAGCACGTCCCAGACTTTGATCTGCCACGGCGTTCCGAAAAGCTGAATGGGGAGCGCACCCTTCGCGCCCGAGAAAATCTTGTCGGCATACGGCGCGAGCTTGGCGTCATCGCGCACGAATTTCGCGCGCGGCCAACGCGAAACCATATCGGCCAGCATGGCATCCTCGTCGTCGCCAAAGGCGAGGCCGCACAGACCTCTCTCGGTCGCCATCAACAATGATGTGCCGAACAGCGATGGCGCGAAGCCATAGGCGAGGATAAGCCCCTCGCCGCCTTTGGCGTATTCGCCCGGCGTCATCGCTTCGACCTTCAACGACAGATCGTGCAGGCGCGACGCGCCCGACAAGCCGGCTTGCCAGGCGGCCGATGACACCGTTTCGCCCAGGCGCAGACTTTCCTTGGCGCGCTCCAACGTGAGATGGGCCACGAAATTCTTGGGGCTGACACCGGTGTGACGCGTGAACAGACGCTGGAAATGAAACGGCGAAATGCCAGATGCGCGTGCTGCATCTTCCAGTGACGGCTGCGCCGCAAAATTTTCGGCCAGATACGCAATGGCCCGCGCCATCTGCGCGTGATGCGCGCCGGATTCTGGACCGGACGGGATTTCAGATTGGCATGCGGCGTTTGTCATGACCGGAATATAGGCGCGTGAGCCGCGCGCCACGACCCGATTCTTGCGAAACTGGGTTTGGACGAATGTGGCCCCGGTCAACCTCCCCCTTGTGGGGAACTCGGCGAGCGTTTGCGAGCCGAGTGGGGGTTTCCCTATTCTGTCAGAGTTTGCGACCCCACCCGCTCACCGTCGCTGCGCTTCGGTGAGCGACCTCCCCACAAGGAGGAGGTCGTCCTCGATCACTTGTCTCAAAGCGAAACCCACAAAGAAAAAAAGAAGCCCTTGCCGGTTTGAGGATAGAACGGCGGCTGGTGGGAATCGTTTCCGCAATTCACATGACACACGCAGGCTCGCAATATTTCCATGGCAACGGCACGTCAAAAATCCAAAGCGCCTGCAAAGACCGCAAGTAAACGCAAAGTCCCGCGTTTCTCGAAAGAGGATGCGGAGGAATTTTTTGCGTGCCTTGCGAAACAAGACCCCTCGCCAAAAACCGAGTTGCAGTACGTTAATCCGTATACGTTGCTTGTGGCTGTCGCTCTGTCCGCGCAGGCCACCGACAAGAGCGTGAACAAGGCCACCGAGCCCTTGTTCAAACATGTCGACACGCCCGAGAAGATGATCGCGTTGGGCGAAGACAAGTTGCGCGAGGCGATCAAAACCATTGGCCTCTATCGCACCAAGGCCGCGAACGTCATCGCGACGGCAAAGATGCTGGTCGAAAATTTCAACAGCGTTGTCCCACGCGACCGCGAGATCTTGCAGACGCTGCCCGGCGTCGGCCGCAAAACCGCGAACGTTGTGCTGAATGTCGCCTTCGGCGAACCGACCATCGCGGTGGACACACACATCTTCCGCGTCGGCAATCGCACGGGACTCGCGCCGGGCAAGAATGTGCGCGAGGTGGAAGACGGGCTGGAGAAGATCGTCCCGGAGAAATATCTCCAACACGCGCATCACTGGCTGATCCTGCACGGGCGCTACATTTGCGTCGCGCGCAGCCCTCGCTGCCCCGATTGCGTGGTGGCCGATCTCTGCCGCTATCCCGACAAGACGAAAGAGCCGGAAAAGGAGGCCGCGCCGAGCGTGCTCAAAGGCAAAAGCGGTAAGGCGAAGGGCGCGCCGCGCGCACGCTGAGAGCGCGAATTTCCCCTGGGCCCATATGTGGGATGTCGGACAGAAACCGACACCGGCCTGACCCTGACAAACGGCTTTTTGGGCGCGGGCACGACAATCACGGGCGGCGCGGGCGGTGCCGGTGGCACCGGCAACGGCGGCAGCGGCGGTAACGGCGGTAACGGCGGTAGAGGCGGCGCGGGCGTCGCGTTTGTCGGCACCGGCACGCTGAACAACACCAATGGCGGCACGATTCAAGGCGGTAACGGCGGCGCGGGCGGCACCGGCGGCAGCACGGGCTTTCTCGGCGCCGGCGGCGTTGGCGTGACGGGTGCCGGCATCACCGTCGTCAACAACGGCGCGATCAACGGCGGCTTGGATTCCTTTTCCACACAATACGACGCCATCGATTTCACCGGCGGCGCCAACACGCTGACGCTGCAAACAGGCGCGACCTTCGGCGGCAGGATCAGCATCGCATCCGGCGCGTCGTTGCTGTTCAACCAGGCGACCAATCAGACTTTCGGCGCCGTGCTCACGGGTTCAGGCACCGTCATCGTGGGCGGCACGGGCAACCTCATCCTCACCACCGACAATTCGGGCATCTTCACCGGAACCGTTACGATCAATTCCGGCGCCACGCTGCAATTCGGCAATGGCGGCGGCACCGGCTCCATCGCGAACGACGCCATCACCGACAACGGCACGTTGTTGCTCTCGCTCGGCAACGGAATCGGCACACCGACCTTTACGATCAACAACAACATTTCCGGTACGGGCGGCATCACCGTCGCCGACGGCATCGGGTCGACAACCAACTTCATCGGCACGAATTCCTATACAGGTGCGACCACGATTTCGAGCGGCACGCTCTCGATCACCGCTCAGGCCTCACTGCCGCTGGTCTCGGCCATAAGCATCGCTGCGGGCGCAGCACTGAAAGCGAAAACGAACCTCACGCTCGGCACGTTGACCGGCGCGGGCACGCTGACCTTCGACTTCTCCGACGGCAGCAGCCACACCTTCAAACTGACCAATTCCACCTTCACTGGCACCGTAAATGAATCCGGCAGCGCCACGTTCCACGGCTCTATCGAGCAGCTGGCTGGCGGCACGTCTGTTCTTGCCGGCACCAATTCCTGGACGGGTTCGACGACGATTGACACCGGCGGCACGCTGCAGTTCGGCAATGGCGGCACAACCGGCACCGTGCCGGCCGGCGCCATCGTCGACAACGGCACGCTGATCATCAATCATTCCGACAATGTGACGCTGGCCAATGCGGTCTCCGGCACGGGCGGCATCACGCAAGCGGGCACCGGCACGCTGACGCTGACCGGCACCAACACCCTGACCGGCAACACCACGGTGAACGGCGGCATCCTCAACGTCTCCGCCGATACCAGTCTCGGCGGTGCGTCGTCGGGCATCTTGCTGAATGGCGGCACGCTGCAGTTCGGTGCGGCCTTCAATCTGGGTGCGGGGCGCGCCATCAGCTTAGGCGCGGGCGGCGGCACAATCGACACCGGCACTTTCAGCACAAACCTATCGACAGTCATCTCGGGAACAGGCGCCCTCACCAACGTCGGCACGGGCACGCTCATCCTCACCGGCACGAACACCTACACCGGCCTGACGACCATTTCTGCCGGCACGCTGCAGATCGGCGCGGGCGGCACGTCGGGTCAGATCGCCACCAACGTCGTCGACAACGGCGCCATCGTGTTCAATCGCACCGACAGCGTGACCTATCCCGGCGTGATCTCCGGCACGGGCACCGGCTCGGTGGCGACCGGCACCGTGATCCTGACGGGTGCGAACACCTTCACGGGTGCGGCGACCGTCGCGTCCGGCGCAACGCTGCAGCTCGGCGCTGCCGGGACAACAGGTTCGCTTACCGGCAACATCGTGGACGGCGGCACGCTGATCATCAGCCACACCGACAACATCGCGCTCACCAATGTGATCTCCGGTGCGGGCGCCATCAGCAAGATCGGCGCGAATGTTCTGACATTGAACGGCGTCAACACCTTCACCGGTACGACGGCGGTGAGCGGCGGCACCTTGCTTATCGGCGACTCCACGCACACCACAGCACAATTGCTCGGCACCACCACGGTGGGCACGGGTGCGATTCTTGGCGGTTACGGTACGTTGGGCGCTGTCGTGAACACGCTCGGCAATGTTTCGCCAGGCGGCTCCATCGGCACGTTGAAAGCCGCGAGCTATAGCCAAGGTGCCAGCGGCACGCTGACGATGGAGCTTACGCCGACGACGGCCGACAAGCTCGTTGTCACCGGTGCGGCCGCATTGAACGGCACGTTGGCGCTGGTCTATGCGCCGGGCACGTACACGCCGACCACCTACACGCTGATCAGCGCAGGTTCGGTGAGCGGCACATTCGCCACGGTCACCGGCACGGTGCCGACTGCGGGCCTGACGCAAAGCATCAGCTACACCTCCACGGCGGCATCGCTGGTGCTGGCGACTCCTGTAGCGGCGGCACCCCCCGCAACGCCGATCATCGTCGCGCCGACGCATGACACGATCTTCACGGCACTGACGAGTGGGGCAGTCGAAGGCGCGCATAGCAACAACACGCTGTTGCTCGATCGTGCGCATGATCGCAGCACCGGCGCGCCGGATGCGCGTTGGGGCATGGCCGATGGTGCGGTGGTGGCGCAGGCGGAAGGCGAAGGCATTCTGGCGAACGGCTCCGTCTGGTTGCGCGCGCTGGGCGATCATTTGTCTGTCGATAACAGCACGACGGCGCCGGCCTATCACGCCACGCGCGGCGGCCTCACCGCGGGTGCGGATTGGGACGTTCCGGGTGACACGGTGGCGGGCGTTGCACTTGGCTTCAGCCGCGACACGCTGACGGAGAATGGCGGCTCATCGGGCAATGTCGGCAGCTTCCGGGTTGCCGCCTATGCCAGCCACTCGGACGGACCCTTGTCGATGGATGCCGCGTTCTCCGGCGCCACCGATACGATCCATGCGCGGCGTGTTGTGACGGGCGTTGCGACGTCCAATCACGATGCGACGGAGTTTAACGGCGCATTCCGCTTCAACTACGCTGTGGCCTTGGACATGGCGACACTGACGCCGAATGCGGGCGTGAACTTCTCCGTCTTGAAAGAAGACTCCATCGCCGAGACCGGCGCAGGAGCCTTTGACCTCACGGCGAGTTCGCGCACCACCACCAGCATGCGTCCGTTCATCGGGGCCAAACTCGGCACCACGGTGAAGGGCGACGACGACTTGGTGTTCACGCCCGACGCGCATGTCGCTTACTCGATCGAGACCAACGATGCGACGCGCAACATGACCGTGACGACAGCGTCGGGTTTCAACTTCCCAGTCGTCGGTGTGGCGCCGAACAAGGGCATGTTCAACGTGGGTGCGGGCGTTCAAGTGCAGGCGGTCGA
The DNA here is from genome assembly GCA_903928515.1 of uncultured Alphaproteobacteria bacterium. Classification (GTDB taxonomy): domain Bacteria; phylum Pseudomonadota; class Alphaproteobacteria; order Micropepsales; family Micropepsaceae; genus CAIYRG01. The sequence goes on from CAIYRG010000351.1 coordinate 37,844, forward strand.
GAACATCTCGTTCTACGCCGACTACGATGCATCGCTCTCCAGCAATGTCACCCTGCAGAACGTCAGCTTGGGATTGCGCTACAAGTTCTAAGACCTCTACGAGCCAAGTCTCAGAACTCGGCTTCGGCCAAAAGCCTACAAAACCGCGGTGCGTGTCATCCACGCGCCGCGGTTTGGCACATCGCTGCTACATTTTTCTGATGCGGTAAGGCCCTGCTGAGGTGTCCGGCGGCTTTGCCATGCGGCGAGGCCTGCCGGAGGCTTTTGCACATCGCAAATCCGCCAGAACAGAAAAATTGGGGCAGAGGACACGCACGGCATGCAGCAGCAACGGTTTGGCCGATTGCCGGAGATGACGCGGAAACACGTTGTTCTGAAGACGGCGGCGCTTTTGATGGTGACCACCACGCTCATTCCGGCGGCCCCCGCCATGGCGGTCGTTACAATGCTCGTGACCACGCCTGGCCCAGGCGATGCGACATGGGTGGGCAACGGAACGTCTACAGGCGACTTTAATACCGGCTCCAATTGGATTCCCACCACGGTGCCAACAAGCACGGGAATTTTCAGCAGCAGCCCCACGACAACCGTCACCGTGAACAGCAACACGACACTGAGCAACCTGCAGTTCAATGCCGGAGCGCCTGCCTACAGTTTTGGAATCTCCAACGTGCTGGCGACCAGCTTCACGGCGACCACGTTCACGCTGACCGCGAACGGGATCATCAACAATTCCTCGAACGCGCCGATCTTCGACATCCAAAAGTTCGGAACATTGGTCTTTGCCGGGAACAGCTCGACATCCAACGCCAAAATCACAAACGAATTCGGCGGGACGCTAATCTTCCAGGATCAAAGCTACGCCGCCGGCGCAACCATCACGAACCAAATCGGCGGCACCGTGAGCTTCACGGGGCAATTCACAGCGTTCTCCGCAACGATCACAAATTCCGCCAGCATCGTATTCGGATTGGGGTCCGGCACCAACGACACCGCAAGCGCCGGGAACGCAACGATCACCAGCTCAGGCGTCAACGGGCAAACCACGTTTCGCGGCTCCAGCACGGCGGGCAACGCCACCATCTCTACCGATTTCGGCCAAATTCTCTTCACGCAGAACAGCACCGGCGGCAATGCGCAACTCATCCTCACCGGCCCAGGGCGCATAGACTTTTCCGGCACCGCGGGGCCAGCGGGTGACAACAAAATCAGTGTCGGTTCGGTAAGCACGACGGTAGCAAACAACGCGAATCTTTTTCTCGGCGCCAACCAACTGAGCATCGGCAGCAACAATCTCTCGGCGACGTTCGCCGGCGTCATCTCCGACACGGGCGGTCAAACCAGCGCAACAGGCGGTTCGCTAGTCAAAGTCGGCACCGGCACGCTGACACTGAGCGGTGCAAACACCTATACGGGTGGAACGACGCTCAATGCCGGTGCGATTGCCATTTCCGCAGACAGCAATCTGGGCGCGTCCACAGGTGCACTCACTTTCACCGGCGGCACGTTGCAATTCAACGCCAGCTTCAATCTTGCCGTCACGCGGCAAATCAGTCTGCTGGCTGGTGGCGGCACGATCGACACAGACGGTTTCAACACAACCATCGCGCGCTCATTTGGCGGACAAGGAGGTTTGACAAAAACAGGCCTCGGCACACTCACGCTCACAGGCCTCAACACCTATTTCGGCGGCACCGTACTCGCGGGTGGCGTGCTCGCCGTGTCCGCCGACAACAATTTGGGCGGCCCCAGTCTGATTGGGCCATCTGTCCTGCCCGGCGGACTGACATTCTCGGGGGGAACGCTGCAACTCGGCGCGTCTTTCAACCTCGCTTCCGGCCGAGCTGTCACATTGGCAGCCGCCGGCGGAACATTGGATACAAACAGTTTCAACACGATTGTTTAGCAAGCCATCACCGGCGCCGGCGGCCTCACCAAAATCGGGCTCGGCGCGCTGACGTTGAATGGCGTGAACACCTATTCCGGTGGCACGGCCCTGAACGGCGGCACGCTGATCGTGGGCGACGCATCGACGCCAACCGCATCCATCGGCGACATCACAGTGAATGCCGGCGGCACGCTCGCCGGTTACGGCATTTTGGGAACCATCAACAATGTCAGCGGCAATTTCGCTCCCGGCTTCAATGCTGCCGGGACATTGCACGCCGCCAAATTCACCCAGGGTTCCGGCGGCACGCTGGTCATACAAGTGACGCCGTCATCATCGAGCCAGTTGATCGTCTCCGGCGCAGCCTCCTTGAACGGAACGCTCAAACTGAACTTCGCATCGGGGACCTACACAGCGACACAATACACCCTGGTGAGTGCAGGTTCCTTGAGCGGGACTTTTGGTACCGTCACGGGTTCCGTACCGACGTCCGGGCTTTCGCAGTCGGTGACGTATAACGCGACCTCCGCGCAGCTCGTCGTATCGGCCAGTGCGACGGATAGCGGCAGTGGCAACAGCACGGGGAATAGCGGCACGGGGAACGACAGTACCGGTGCCTGCAGCAGTGCCAAAAAACATAGCGGTAGCAGCGGCGGTGGCGGCGGTGGTGCGGGAATTGCGCTGGGTGTGGGCGCAGCCGCGGGCGCGTTGGTATTGCTCACGCAGTCCGGCGACGGCGCGGGGGCTGCAGCGTGGTCGCAAGCCTATGGCGACATGGCTGGGCCTGCACACGCGCTCGCTCTCAGCACATCGGATTCCGGTTTCGTCGCGGGGTTGAGCCGGGGATTGCACAACAATTTCGATTACGGGATTTCCCTCGCATACAACCGCGGTCCACTTCTCAATGATCCCGGCAAGGGCATGCTCACCAGCGCGCGCTTCGGCGTGTATGGCGCTTATACGCGCGGGCCTGTGAGCGTGGTCGCGGCGCTCACCAACGGCCAGTATCTTGCCGATCCGCGCGAAGGCGCGAATTCTCAAACACACGAATCCGAAGCCACGCTTCGCCTGTCCTATGATATTCCCGTCTCGGATTTCCTTGTGACACCCAACGCGGGGTTCCTGTTCACAGCGCTTTCCGAACAAAGCGGTTTTGAAAATGGCTTAGAAGGCAATCCGCTCGCGGCCACGGCCCAAGCGTTGCATCCCTTTGCCGGCGCGGAGATCAAACTCCGCACGGGTCTGTTCGGCACGGCTCTCCGGCCCGAATTGCGGGCGGTTTACGACGGGCCGACCAGCCTGCTGATTCCGCAAGACGATGAAAGCTTCGCGCCGCCCGGCACATTCCCCGAGCGGCATACGCTCGACATCGGTGCGGGCTTCGAAACCGCGTCATGGGACAATGTCAGCCTCAGCGCGCAGTACAACATGCACGTCTCGCCGGTGGCCAATGTGCAATCCCTGAACGCCGCCTTGCATATGCAGTTCTGAGCGGATTGGGCCTACGCCTTCAAGACACCGGCGGCGGGCGTTTGGTGAGCTTTTCCAAACAGCCCGGATCGACCGCTGTTTCCGGCCCGCGCGGATTGGATTCGGCATGGCGCAAGCGCCAGGCGGTTCCGTCGCGATAGAGGAAGAAGAACACCGCGCAATCGCGCGCATCGTAGCGCCACAATTGCGCTTCCACTTCCTTGCGCACGAAAGACGGCTCGCCGTAATTGGCGCGCAGCGCTTCGCCGTCGATGTTCTCCAGATCCTTGTCGGTCAGCACGCGGTTGGAATTGGCGCGCGGGCGCGTGGAATTTTGCGGCAGCGCCAGCGCCAATTGGCCCAGCGGCGAGTTGGCGGTGGTCGCCACGGTCTGGCTGGGGGCCGTCGGCGAGCCTGGAGGCGTGGCGCAGGCCGCCAAGCCTGTAAAGCCCAGAAGCGGCAGAAACCGGACGCAGGTTTTGCTTGCGTGCATGCTTCTTCCTCTCCTATTCCCAGCAGCGTTAAAAGACGCGCGCCTTATACGCGAGGTGCGCCAAGCCGCCAAATTTACCACGTTTCTCGAAAAGGAGCCGCGATGAGCCCGCGTTACGATGTGGTCGGAATCGGCAATGCGATTGTCGACGTGATTTTCGCCGCGAGCGATGAATTCCTGCTCACGCACAAGATCGCCAAAGGCGCGATGATGCTGGTGGACGAGTTCCGCGCCGGCACGCTGCTCGAAGGCATCAAGGACGCACGCGAAACCTCCGGCGGCTCGGCAGGCAACACGATGGCGGGCTTGGCCTCGCTGGGCGGCAAAGGCCTCTTTATCGGCAAGGTCAAAGATGACCGCTTAGGGCTAGGCTTTGCCACCGAACTGCAAAGCATCGGCTGCGATTTCCGCACCGCCATGGCGAAGAACGGACCCTCGACGGCCTATTGCGCCATCGCGGTGACGCCGGACGGCCAGCGCAGCATGAGCACCTATCTCGGCGCCTGCCGCGAATTGCGTTCCGAAGATATCGATCTCGATGCCATCGCCGCGTCGCGCTTCATCTATATCGAAGGCTATTTGTGGGACGCCGAAGAATCCAAGGCCGCGATCCGCAAGGCCATCGCCGCCGCCAAGAAGGCGGGCGCGAAAGTGGCCATGACATTGTCGGATGCGTTCTGCGTTGGGCGCTTCCGCGAAGAATTTTTAAAGCTGATGGAAAGCGACATCGACGTTTTGTTCGCCAATGAAGACGAAGCGAAGTCGCTTTTCGAAACGGACGATTTCGACACGGCCTTGCAGAAGGCCCGCGCCTGGAAAGGCCTGATGGCCATCACGCGTTCGGCCAAGGGCTGCGTCATCGCGGATGCGTCGGGCGAAGTGCATGTGCTCGATGCCGAAAGGATTGCGAAGGTGGTGGACACCACCGGTGCGGGCGATCAATTCGCCGCGGGATTCCTGTTCGGCCTGTCACGCGACAAATCGTTGCGCGATTGCGGCCGCTTGGGCGCGATTGCGGCCGCCGAAGTGATCTCGCATTTCGGCGCCCGGCCCGAAACGTCTTTGAGCACGCTCGCCGCCAAAGCCGGCGTGGGGTAAATCACCCCTCACCCCATTGATCTAAACGCTCGCTTTGCTCGCGCTTAAGATCAATGGCCCTCTCCCTCAAAGGGAGAGGGGTAATGCTTCGCCAATCTGCAGCAAGCTGCCTCATGGCCGCGTGCGTCGCACCGAGACATACAGCGCGCCGCCGCCGCCATGGCGGACGTGGGCTTCCGTCACGCCGGAAATCAGCACACGAAATTCGGCCTGCGCCAGCCAGCGCGGCACGGACTCACGCAAGATGCCGCCCTTGCCGGTGATGACCAGCACGACGCGAAATTCCATATCCTTGGCGCGCATCAAGAACCGTTGCAGCGCGCGATAGGCTTCGTCTTGCGTGAAGCCGTGCAGATCGAGCTTGGCTTCCGGTTCCAACTTTCCACGCCGCAAATGCGCTGCGCGATGCCCGCTGATCGCGGGCGGCGTGAATTGCTCCCGCAAAGGCGGCCCTTTAGGCCCTTCCGGTTTCACGATGATGTATTCGCGCTTGCGCGGTTTGGCGGGGGGTTCCGCTTTGTCTGGTTTCGCAGCGGTTTTCTGCGCCAGCGCCTTGCGTTTGATCGCAGGCTTTAAGGGCCGCACAGCTTTGAGCGTTTCGAGGAACAGCGCGCGCTCATCCTCGGTGAGGTCGCGCTTGCGTCTCATGGCGCGGGCTTTGCCAAATCGACATTCGCACCCAACCGCGCCGCAAGACTCTTGGGCAAGAACACCGTCATCGTGCCGGGGCTCTTCATGCGTCCGGCTTTCTGTTCGGCCTCATGGCCCACGCCCCAATATACATCGCCGCGCACCGCACCTTTGATGGCGCCGCCTGTGTCCTGCGCGATCAGCAATTGGTGGAAAGTCGCATCCGGCTTTTGCGCATCCACATCAGGGGCAACCGTCTCCAGCCACATCGGCACTCCCAGCATATGGATGCTGCGATCCACTGCGAGGCTCGCTTGCGGCGTCAGCGGAACGCCGCCGGAGCCTTCCGCCCCCAGTGGCGGATTGTCGAGCGCGGCTTCCTTGAAGAACACATAGGATGCGTTCGTTTCCATCAGCGCCTTACCGCGATCAGGGTGCGCGGCAATCCAGGCGCGGATGGCCGGCATCGTCACCTGCTCGCGCGTCAACTCACCCTGCTCAATCAAGACCGCACCGATAGCGGTATAGGGCTGGCCATTCGCACCGGCATAGACCGCGCGCACAGTGGACCCATCATCGAGCTTCACACGGCCCGAGCCCTGAATTTCCAGGACGAACGCATCCACCGGATCACGCGCGAAGAACAATGGCTTGGAGTGTGAGAGGCCTTTGTCGTCGATTTCGGCGCGCGTCGCATACGGCACAAGCTTCGTGCCCTCGATGCGTCCCGCAAGGCGCTGACCTTTCAACGCATCGCGAAACAATCCCAAATCGACGCTGATGAGATCGGAAGGAAACGCATAGAGCGGCGTTTGATACGCACCATGCTTGGTGCGGCTGGCCTCGATTTCCGGTTCGTAATAGCCGGTGAACAGGCCTGTTTCCGCGCCGCCGTCCAACACGCGATACGGCACGAAGCGGGATTCGAAGAACGCGCGTGCCGCAGCCGGAGTGGCATCTGCCGGAACGTCGGCGCAGACGCTGCGCCAATCCTCAGCCGTCGCCGCGTAAAGACCCGTGGTGGAATTGGCGTGTGCCGCACAGGAGCCGCGAAACGCGGCGAGGCCCGCGCGCGGATCGGCACCGCTCCAACCGTCCAGGCTTGAGAAACTTTTCGCCTGCAACTGCATACCCGGCGGCGGCAATACGGGCTTTTCAGGTTGGGTTTCTTGCGGCTTGGGCATGCAGCCAAACAGAAGACATGCGGCGACCAGCACCGCTGGGCCCGCCCGGTATGTCATGCGCCCCCGCACAGTTGAAAAAATCTAACCGCCGGCCGTGCCGACCAGCGTCCAATTCGGATTGCCCGAATTGGTTTCGCGCGCGAAGGTCCAAACCTCCGTCACGCGATGCGGCACTTTCGGATCGCCTTCGATCAGCGTCCCTTCGGCATCATAGCCCGCGAGAATGAACTCGGCATCGAAGGTGACCGTGACGTCGGCCGTACGACCCTGCATTTCGGCATTGGTGATGCGCGCGGATTTGAGACCGACGAAGGTGAAATCCACCTTCTCGTTTTTGCTTTCGCGGGTTTTCAGAACCGTATCGAAGGTGCCGAACACCTCGTCGCTCACCAAAGAGTGCAGCGTGTCGCGATCGCTTTTGGCGAAGGCGGTGACGATCATCTCATACGCGGCGCGTGCGCCGGTGAGGAAATTCGCGGTATCGAACCGGCGGTCCGCCAATTTGATGTCGAGAATGGCGCGCGCGACCGGCGCGGACAAAGCGGTGTCGACATTCGCGTCTGGCGGGACTGCGCGGGTGGATTCGGGCAGCGGGATCACATTGTCCTTCACGGACATGTCCGAAGGCGAGGGCTTGGGCCGCGGCATACGCGACAGGGCGATGCGGTCCTGCATGCGTTCTTCCGGCGTGCGCTCGGTTCCGGTCCGCCGCCCCAGCACGGTATAGAGCTTGAACAGGATGAAGCCCGCCACCATGGCGAGGATCACAAGGTCGAGATACGGAAAACCGGGCATGCGATGCTTTCAGGGTGTCTGTTCAAAATGGGGCTCTGCGCGCACGCAATTTTACATGGGCTGCTGCGACAACGCTTCAAGCCTAGACCGGGCGTCCTGCGCGGTCCAGCAGCGGCTATTATCTTTTCTTAACACCCGATACCGGGCGAAGTTGCGCTGCGGCCGGGCACGCAAATCTTGCCGCGCATGCGCATTCCTTGTCTGTCCCCGCGATCCATGGTAGCGGCACTTCCGCGAAAAACACCGCTTTCCGCTTTCATTCGAGGACGACATGGCCGACGGCGACACGAACGACGATTTCACCTGGACGCCGCCCGGCGCCGAGCCGGCACCGCAGCAACCCGTGCCGCCCTCGCTGCAGGTCGTCTCGCAATACACCAAGGATCTGTCGTTCGAGAATCCGGGCGCCGGTGGCCCGCTGACGCGGCCGCAGATCAGCATTTCTGCCGACATTTCGGTGCGGCGTGCGGCCCAAATCGGCCATTTTGAAGTCACGCTGAAATTGCGCGTCACCGCCACCGATGACACCCGCACGTTGTTCCTTCTGGAACTCGCCTATTGCGGCGTCTTCCTGCTGCAGAACATTGGCGAGGCCGAAGTGCAGCCCGTGCTGCTGGTGGAATGCCCGCGCATCCTGTTCCCGTTCGCGCGCCGGATCGTCGCCGACGTGGTCCGCGATGGCGGCCTGCCGCCGTTCATGATGGAGCCGATCGATTTCGCAGCGCTCTATCGCCGCCGCCTTGCCGACGGCAGCCTGAACAACGCGATCGTTTAGGTTTTTGGATTGGCTTCGCCGTCAGTGGCGGAGCCAATTTACCCTTCCACGCGCCAGATCACTTCGCCGGAGAGTTCGCCGGCCACAAAGCGCGCATGCGCTTCGCGCTCCTCGGCACTAAGCCGGTCGGGCAATGCTTCCGGCCGGGGGCGCGCCACACGCACCGCCGCCAACGCCACGACATTGGCACCGTCGCCCGCCGTCAGTTCAAGCCGCGACTGACGGCCGCCGAGCAATTCGAGATAGACCTGCGCCAGCAATTCGGAGTCGACCAGCGCGCCATGCTTGGTGCGCACCGACAGATCGATGTTGAAGCGGCGGCAGAGTTCGTCCAGCGACACGCGTGAGCCGGGGAAACGCTTGCGCGCCATCGCCACCGTGTCGATGCCGCGCGTCGTGTCCAATGCGGGGCGCGAAATCCGCGCCAGCTCGGCGTTCAGGAATCGCAGATCGAATTCCGCGTTGTGAATGACGAGCGGCGCGTCGCCGATGAATTCCAAAAATTCATCCACCACAGCGGCAAATAGCGGCGCGTCCGCCAGATGCTCGATGGTGATGCCATGAATGCGCGTCGCATCTTCGGGAATGTCGCGCTGCGGATGGATCAGACGGTGAAAGGTTTTTCCCGTCGGCACATGCGACCACAATTCCAGGCAGCCGATTTCGATGAGCCGATGATCGGACGGATCGAGGCCGGTGGTTTCGGTGTCGAGAACGATTTCGCGCAAAATCTCTAATCCCAAATCAGCGGCGGCCGCGCACTTGCGCGACGATATCCTTCACCGCAGCCAAAGCGTGCTCCAGGCCCTTGTCGGTCTCAACCACGAAATCGGCTTGTGCACGCTTTTGTGCATCGGGCACTTGCCGCGCCTTCAGCGCCTCCAGCCTTTCGACGGTCATGCCGGGCCGCGCCATCACGCGGACATGCTGGATATGGGCGGGCGCGGACACCACCACAATGGCGTCCATCTCTTTGTCGGCCCCGATTTCGAACAGCAGCGGAATGTCGAGCACCACAAGATCTGCGCCTCGGGCAGCTTGCGCGGCGACAAAATCGGCGCGCGCCTGTGTGGTCAGCGGATGCACAATGGTCTCAAGGGTTTTGAACGCAGCCGCGTCGGCACGCACAAGCTCACCCAGACGCGGACGGTCCACGCGCCCATCGATAACCACATCGGGGAAGGCGGCCGCGATGGACGCGACCGCAGCGCCGCCTTTGTCGTACAGCGCATGCACCACCGCATCGGCATCGTAGAGCGGCACACCCAGGCTCGCGAACATTTTGGCGGTTTCGGATTTGCCCATGCCGATGGAGCCTGTGAGCCCGAGACGGAAGGGAATCTTAGTCACGAGGGAGCGCTTCGATGAGATGCGCGCGCAATTCCAGGCTCACCTTCGGACGCACGCCGAAGAAACCTTCGAATTGCAGCACCGCCTGATGCAGCAGCATGCCGAGCCCGTCCATGGTGCGATGGCCGCGCGTGCGCGCGGTTTTCAGCAACGCGGTCTCCAACGGATTGTAAACGATGTCACTCACCGCCGCGCTCACCGGCAGCGCATCGAGCGGAATGTCCAACGGCGCTTTGCCGCGCAAACCCAGACTCGTGGCGTTGATCAACAACCCTGCGCCGCGGAACGCATCATTCCATGCGCCCCAGGGCAGCGTGTCGATTTTCGCGCCAGACTTTGCGCCTGAAAAAGCTTTTGCCAAAACATCGGCCTTGGGTTGCGTGCGATTGAGCAGGCGGATTTCCGGTGCGCCGGCCTTTTGCAATGCCAGCACGATGGCGCGCGCCGCACCGCCTGCGCCCAACACCACGACAGGGCCCTTTCGTGCGGCGTCTTCACCCAGACTTTCCGACAGCGCGTTGGCGAAGCCGCCGACATCGGTGTTCTTGCCGTGCACACGCCCATGCTGAAACAGCAATGTGTTCACCGCACCGGTGGCGCGCGCATCGTCATCCAGAGTCCCGGACAACGCGAACGCGGCCTCCTTGTGCGGCACCGTCACGCTCAAGCCTGAAAACCCCATCAGGGGGAGCGTGCCCACGACACGGCCGAAATCGCCGGCCTCGACGGGAAGCGCGACATAGGCGCCATCGATTTTGTGCGCGCGCAGCCAAAAACCATGCAGGCG
>CAIYRG010000352.1 GCA_903928515.1 uncultured Alphaproteobacteria bacterium
CCACGGCCACGGCCGCCAGCCAGAAGACAATTCGCAGTAGAGACATGAAATCCGTTCGCTTCATCACGCGCATGACGCTAGGCGCACGCGAATTGCGTGCGCTTGAATGCAATCGGTAAAATGCAATGCAATCAGCGTTTCCGCAAGCTTTGCTGTTCCCATGCCAAAGAGAAGGTTCTCACGCGCTGCGTGGTTTGAAACGCTTTTGCGTCTCTTTTGTTTTGGATGCGGGTTTGTTTTGAGCCGAGTTTGAATCGCGTCTGTCGCAAATTTGCGGAAAATTTTACGCAACCCCTCCGGCCGCGCCGAGAGAGTTGACGAAAGGTTAATAAGCACAAAGCAATCGGGCGGTTTTCCGCCAAAAAGGAATGCGATTCAGAGTTCGTTAAGCACGCATACGCGAACATGGAACCATCATGACGTGAGTCCCACGCGACTCGGCAGATGGCGGATTGTTTTATGACGTATGCGGTGTTCGAGACTGAAGAGCGCGCCGCCGCTCGCAACCGCTTTATCCGCATACAGAGCGTTAAGGGTATTCTCGGCGGCGTCCTCAGCCTGATCTATGCGGCCGCTCTAGGCCCGCCCGATCTCGTCGAATTCCTCGCCTTTGTCGGATTGACGCTCCCTCTATTGCCGGCGGGGCTCGCCCTGTACGGCGCGTCGTTGGACACGCTGGAAGCCGTGTCTCTGGCGTTGTCGGCAGCCCTGGTGAGCTATCTCACGCTGCTGACGGGCGGTTTGGAATCGCCCTTTGCCATTTGGCTGGTGCTGGTGCCTTTTGAGGGCGCGCTGGCGGGTAAGAAATATCTTTCGATTTGCGGCGGCATCGCCGCCGGTGTCGGGCTCATCGCCATCGTGCTGTTGTCGCTCACCCATATTCTGCCCGCATCGCGTCTGCCGCCCGGTGCGTTTCAAGTGGCGCTCGGGTTTTCGCTGGCGGTTGCGGTATTGCAGAGCACGATTTCCAGCATCGCGTCGCGCGAACGCCAGCGCAAAGCCGATGCCGTTTACATGTCGGCGTTGATCGATGCGCGTGACCAAGCGGAAAGTGCAAACCGTGCGAAGTCGCGCTTTCTCGCCAATATGAGCCATGAGTTGCGCACGCCGCTGAACGCCATCATCGGGTTCTCCGAAGTGATGACGCGCGAAATGTTCGGTCCTATCGGCGGCAAGCGCTATCTGGAATATGTGCGCCTGATTAACGAAAGCGGTTCGCATCTGCTGGAGTTGATTAACTCCATCCTCGATATGTCGAAGATCGAGGCGGGGCGCTTCGAGCTGTCGCCCGAACGTTTCGATTTCTCCGACATCACGGCACAAGCTTTGCGCTTCGTGCGATTGCAGGCCGAGCGCCAGGGCGTGCGCCTGGAAAGCGCCATCACGCCGGATGCGCGGATGATCTTCGCCGACCGCCGCGCGGTTCTGCAGATGCTCATCAATCTTTTGTCCAACGGCGTGAAGTTCACGCCGCGCAAGGGCACGGTCACGATCTCTGCGCAAAGGCGCGGCACGTCTGTGGAAATCTCCGTCACGGATACGGGCATCGGCATCGGGCAGTCCGATCTCGAACGTATCGGCACGCCCTTCGAGCAGGCCGAAAACGCCTATGCCCGCAGCAAAGAGGGCACAGGCCTAGGCTTGGCGCTGGTGCGCTCGCTCGCAACCCTTCACGGTGGTACGGTCTCCATCGAGTCCATTTTGGGTGAGGGAACCATCGTGCGCATCGTGTTGCCGCAAGTCGCCGCTCTCGCGTCCGAAATGGACGCGGTCGCTTAAAGTTTCCCTGCGGTCATGCCGCGTCTCAAAGCCACCATCTTCGTTCAAGCCTTGATCCGGCGTGCCCAAGTCGCGGGCGCGCAGGCATTCCTTGTGCGCCGGGGTGCTGAGGATGCGGGCGCGGTGTTCTTGAAGATCAACCGGCTGGACGGCCGCGTGATGATCCTCAGTCCCGCGCTGGGCGCGATGACGGGCGAGGAAAGCGCACCGCGTGTCTGGACACGGCCCTTGGGCGATGCGTCCGACGAGACGAAGGCTTCCGATTACCTCGCGCGTCAGATCAAGTTCGATCCCGATATCTGGATTGTGGAAATCGAAGATCGCGAAGGCCGCGCTTTCGTGGACGAGAAAATCGTGTAAACGCCAAACGCTGATCTCAGTCGCAGTATGCGCGCCAAGCGCGTGATGGCGGGCTCTGCCCCCGGACCTGGCCCCGAATCCTTGCGATAGGGGGCCGCGCCTGCTAGGCACCCGCCCATGTCACAATCCCCCGCCCAGGAAGCCGCGCGCAGGCGCACTTTCGCGATCATTTCGCACCCCGATGCCGGCAAAACCACGCTGACCGAGCAATTGTTGTTGCTCGGTGGCGCTATCCGTATGGCGGGCCAGGTGAAGGCGCGCGGCGAAGCACGGCGTGCACGGTCCGACTGGATGAAGATCGAGCAGGAGCGCGGCATCTCGGTGACGACCGCGGTGATGACCTTCACCGTCGAGGATGTGGTCTTTAATCTGCTCGACACGCCGGGCCACGAGGATGTCTCGGAAGACACCTACCGCACGCTCACGGCGGCGGATTCGGCCGTGATGGTGATCGACGCCGCGAAGGGCATCGAGCCGCAGACCCGCAAGCTGTTCGAGGTCTGCCGCCTGCGCAACATTCCCATCATGACCTTCGTCAACAAGATGGACCGCGAAGCGCGCGATCCGTTCGTGTTGATGGATGAGATCGCCGATCAGCTGCAGATCGAATGTACGCCGCTGAATTGGCCGGCCGGTTCGGGCGGCCAATTCGCCGGCGTTCAGGATTTGCGAAGCAACGCTTTCTTGCCGTTTCCCAACAGCAAATTTTCTGACGACGTGAGAGCCAAGCTCGCCGAAGAAGTCGAGTTGGCGCAGGGCGCTTGTACACCGTTCGATCTCGAGACCTACCGCGCCGGCCATATGACTCCGGTTTTATTCGGTGCCGCGCTCAAGAATTTCGGCGTGCGGCCGTTGCTCGATGCCGTCTCGCAATATGCGCCGAGCCCGCGGCCGCAGCCCGCGCAGCCGCATGCCGTTGATCCCGGCGACGAGAACGTGACCGGCTTCGTGTTCAAGGTTCAGGCAAACATGGACCCGAACCACCGCGACCGCGTGGCGTTCCTGCGCCTGTGCTCGGGGCGTTTCCGGCGCGGCATGAAGCTGAAGCAGATGGGCACCGGCAAAGTGATGGGTGTGCACAACCCCATCCTGTTCTTCGCCCAGGAGCGCGAGACGGTGGACGAGGCGTTCCCCGGCGACATCATCGGTATCCCAAACCATGGCGTGCTGCGCGTCGGCGACACGTTGAGCGAGAACGAGGATGTGGTGTTCACCGGCATTCCAAATTTCGCCCCCGAAATCCTGCGCCGCGTGCGCTTGGCCGATCCGATGAAGCAGAAGCATCTCACCCGCGCGCTGGAAAGCCTGGCGGAAGAAGGCGTGACGCAAGTGTTCAAGCCGATGCTCGGTTCGCAGTGGACGGTGGGTGTCGTTGGGCCGTTGCAGTTAGACGTGTTGAAAAGCCGGCTGCGCGCCGAATACGAACTCGACGCCGATTTGGAAATCTCGCCTTACGAGACCGCGCGCTGGCTCGGCGGCACTCAGGAAGACATCGAGAAATTCCGCGACGCCAATCGCGGGCAGATGGCGGAAGACCGCGACGGCGCGCCGGTGTTCCTGGCGAAGAATGCCTGGGAGCTTGGCTATATCGGGGACAAGTTCCCGAAGGTGAAGTTTTTAAAGACCCGCGAGCGCAACGCCTCAGCGGTGGCCTGACTTAAGCCGCGTGTTGTGCGTCCATCACGGGCAGCGGCGGCGCGTAGAGCATCAACAAATTCTCGGTCTCGGGCATGCCGCGTAGCCGCAGCGGATCTGACAACAACACGATGGCGGAATAGGTCGGGCGCGAGAGACCAGCGCGGCGGCAAGCTTCGGCCAGCACGCCATTTGCCGGATTGGCGAACAGGGCTTCGGTGTCTTCCAGGGGATATTCCAAAGCGCGCGCGAAAGCCGAGACGAAGGCCTGCGCTTTCCCGGCGCGCAATAGTGCGATCAGCTCGCCCTCGCTGGGCCCCAAATCCTGCAACAAGGAATGCGAGATGCCGGGTAGGGTGGCGAGCTTCGCACCCAAGGCGCGGCGCTCCGGGGGCGGCGAGGTTTGCGCCAATTGCGCAATGATCAGGCAGAAGATGTCGCGCTCTCTGTCTGAAAGTTCGGGCGCGGTTTCGAAAAACACATCGGTGATCTGGAGCAGCAATTCGTGCCGCTTCGCAGGGCTCGCCTCGTGCGCAAGGCCGATCAGCCGCAAAAGGCGGCTATTGGGCGTAAGGCCCTGGGTGGCTATGGGCGCAGCGATGTTCACGCGCGCATGCAACCATGGGTTTGGTTAAATTTTTGGAACCGGCTTTAGGGCCGGGCCTTCAATGGGCGCGGTTCCGGCGTTTCCACAATGGCCCAGCGATCCGGGTAAAATCCGTTGAAGCTGGAGCGCGCGGCCGTCGTATAGGCACCCATGACATCGAAGATCAGGAAATCGCCGGTTTCCACTGTGTCCGGCAACATACGCGGGCGCGGCAACGCGTCGAGCGAGTCGCAAGTCGGGCCGTACACGCGGAACGGCCGGTCCACGCCTCGCCGCGGCTTCACCTTGCCGCGCGGATCGAGCATCACGGCGCGCACCGGATAATCCTCATTGAAGCCGGGCAGGGTAAGTTCGTCGAAGCTGCCGTAGATGCCGTCATTGATATAGAGCTTGTCGTTCTTGCGCAGGAACACCTGCGTGACGAGCGACACGCCTTCGGCGACCAGCGCGCGGCCCGGTTCGCACAGCACGTTCAGCGTTTCCGGATCGGGGATTGTCTGCAGCGCTTCGCTGATCGTGTCGAAATACCAGTGATAGGCCGGCAACTCGGTGTGTGCGTAAGGCGCGGGGAAGCCGCCGCCGACATCGATCACGCGCACGTCGATACCGGCCTTCTGGCTGGTGCGTCGCGCGAGTTCCACGGCTTGCGCGTATGAGAAGGCGGACAGGCATTGCGAGCCGACATGCAGTGTGAGCGCAGGAACTGCGCCGGCTTTCGCCACGCGCTTCAAAAGGCGCGCGCCTTCATCGGGCGAGGTTCCGAATTTGCTGGAGAGTTCCAGCAGCGCGCCGCCCAGAGGCGCGGCCAAGCGCACGAAGATGCGCAAATCTTTGGCGCCGGCGGTCTCGGCGAGCAATTTGTCGAGCTCGGAATCCGTGTCGATCACGAAATCGCGCAGGCCGTATTTGTTGTAGGCGATGGCGGCTGCACCGGGTGCGCGGATCGGGTGCATGAAATGGCAATGGGCATCCGGGAAGCGGCCATTTACCAGCTCGATCTCGCCGATTGAGGCGGTGTCGAAATGGCGGATACCGGCCGCGTAAACCTGATCGAGCACGTAAGGTGCGGGGTTTGCCTTCACCGCATACAGCGTGTCGCCCTGGAAACGGTCGAGGAAACGCTTGGCGGCGGCGCGGAATTTCTCGGGCTGCAACGCGTAGACGGATTCGACCGGCTTCAGCGTTTCGATCAGCTTCTCGATGCTGGCGAAGCGCGGCAGCGCAGGCTCGGTCGGAAGGACGGAAATTCCCATCGGCGCATTCCTTGTCGCGAGCGGGTTTCGCGAGAGAGGCCGCGCGCGAAAATGCGCGCAAATTGAAAGTCGCGCTCATGTAGGGCCGCATGGGCGCGGGGTCAAGAACGGGCGTGTTCGCGAGATTGTCACATCGGATTGCCACAGCAGATCGCCAGAGCCGCGCAGCGGATTGACAGCAGGAGGCTTCGGCCCAATCTTGCCCGCGATGTCCTCCACGCCCGGTCCCGGTCAAAGCGACGCGCTCTATCGCCATGCCCTGGCGCTGGCGCGGCGTGAGCAATTTGGTTTGGCCATCGAGAAGTGCCGGGATGTTCTGAAGCTGAACCCGGATCATGGCCCGGCGCTGGCGCTGCTGGGCGAATCTTATATGGGGCAGGGCGCGTGGCCGGAGGCAGCCACCACGCTGGCGCGCGCCCACGATCTGCTGCCCGAAAATAATCTGGTGTTCTTCTTGCTGGGCTTTGCGCACCAGCTTTTGGGCGACTACACGCCCGCCATCCGGGTGTACCGTGCACTGCTGGAAATGGGCTGGGACACGACGCGGGTGCGCTTTCATCTCGGCGGCAGTTTGCTGGCCTCGGGCCACGCGCAAGAGGCGTTGCCGGAATTGCAGATGGCGGCGGTCGGCTCACAGCACGTGGGACAGAATTTTTTGCTGGCACTGGCCCAGACTATGGCCGGAGATTTCGACGCCGCGTGCGAGGCCTTCACCCGCGCGCGCACGGCCACGCAGCCGCCGCACGACCCCGCCGCCGTGAAACGGTTGGAGCGGCACAAGGCCGATGCCGAGCGCTACCGCGCGCAAAATCCGACGCCGCCAAAAGTACCCGAGCAGTTCTTAAATCGCGCCATCGATTGGGACGCGGTGACCCGCCAATTCGAGGCGCGGCCGCTGCGCTACGTCATCGTAGATGACTTTCTCGACGAGGATGCCTTGCGCTGGGTGGGTGATTTCGTGAACCGCGGCGAATGGGAGGCCGGCACGACATCGGGCGATGAAATTCATTCCTCCCTCGCCGAAGGTTTCTTCGCCAAACCGCTGTTACAATTGGCACAAGCCTTTGCGCGCGAAGCGAGCGGCATTGTCGGTTCGCTCCCCTTTCAAAGCCTGTGGGCTTACAAATATTTTCGCAACAATCGCGAGCGCACGCCGCACGCCGATGCGGGGCGCATTTCCTGCAATCTCTGGATCACGCCTGACGCGCACAACAGAAAAGCCGGATCGGGCGGGTTGCGCCTATGGTCGGTGCCCGCCGAGCGCGGCTATTACGGGCGCGACCGCGCGTGGCAGCGCGATTATGTGTTGCAGCGGTTGGCGGGGCAGGACGGCAATTCGGAAGTCATTCCCTATCGGAACAACCGCGCCATCATCTTCGATTCTCGGCTGATCCATCAGACGGAAGAATTCGATTTTGACGAGAGCCATGCGGGGCGGCGGGCGAACATCACCATCGCTTATGGTTCGCACCATAGCCAGATCGACTGAGACCGATCGATTGATCGGGATTATTTCCCGAGGCGCAAATCCCAGATCGTCTTCTGGCCGTCCGCGGCGCGTTGATAGACGTGGCTGAAATCGTGCAGCGACGAATCGTAATCCGCCTTCGTGAGATGCTCGGGAAGATCAAACGCATCCACGCCGACGCGCGTTAGAAAGGCGACGTGATCGCGGATGTAATGCCCCACGGCACGCACTTCGCCTTTGTAGCCCATACGCGTGCGCAGGATGCGCGCCCATGTAAAGGCGCGGCCATCGCGCGGGCCCGGAAAGTTCACGGCGACGGCGGCGAGCTTGTGCACGTTGTCCCCGAGGGGTTCCGGCGAATCTGCAGCTTCCAGCCACACGCCCACCGGCGCTTTGCGCGCCAGCAGCGCGTCACGATGTTCGAGAAAACGTTTCGCGGACACGAATATGCTCCCCGTTTCCGGGATAGCATCGGCGTCGGCCAGTCTCGTGAAGTCGTTGGGGACGACGGCGTTGTTTTTAACGAGCGCCATACAAACGCTCCTTGAAGGGCTGTGCACCAAGGCGACGGTAAGTGTCCAGGAAGCGTTCGCCGTCTTGGCGACGCTCCGTGTAGAGGTCCACGACCTTTTCCACCGCGTCCACGATGTCGTCCTTGTCGAATCCGGGGCCCATGATCTCGGCGAGTGACGCATCTTCCGCGCCGGAGCCGCCCAGCAGGATTTGGTAGTTCTCCACGCCTTTGCGATCGACTCCCAAAATGCCGATATGCCCGACATGGTGATGGCCGCAGGCGTTGATGCAGCCGGAAATCTTGATCTTCAATTCACCGATATCGCGCTGGCGATCCCAATCGGCAAAGCGCTTGGCGATATCCTGCGCGACGGTGATCGAACGCGCATTGGCGAGATCGCAATAGTCGAGGCCGGGGCAGGTGATGATATCGGTGACGAGGCCGGCATTCGGCGTCGCCAATTCCAGCGGCACCAGCTTCTGCCACAGCGCAAACAAATCCTTCTTCCGCAGATGCGGGAAGACGAGATTCTGTTCATGGGTGACGCGCACTTCCGGCTGCGCGAATGCGTCCATCATATCGGCGATGGCATCCATCTGGTCGGCCGAGCAATCGCCCGGCGTGTCGCCGATGGGCTTCAGCGTCAACGTGGCGCTGACATAGCCCGGCACTTTGTGGGGATGCACGCTCTGCTTCACCCAGGCGGCGAAATCCTTATTCGCTTTCAGGCTGGCGTCGAATTCCGGTGACGCATCGGGAAGCGTTTCGAATTTGGGCGGCTGGAAATACGCGAAGATGCGTTTGATCTCTTCGTCCGGCAGGGGCACCGCGCCGGTCTGCTTGATCTCGGCGAATTCTATCTCCACGCGGCGGCGCAATTCTTCCACGCCGATGGCATGGACCAGAATCTTGATGCGCGCTTTGTGGATGTTGTCGCGGCGTCCGGCTTCGTTGTAGACGCGCAAAACCGCTTCCAAAAACGCCAGCAGATCGTTGCGCGGGACGAACGACCCGATCTCCATCGCGAGATACGGCGTGCGGCCCAGGCCGCCGCCGACATAGACGCGATAGCCGGTCTCACCCTTGTCGTTCTTCACGACCTGCACGGCGAGATCGTGGATCATCAATGCGGCACGGTCTTGCTCGGTGGCGCCGACGGCGATCTTGAACTTACGCGGGAGATAGGAGAATTCCGGATGCAGCGTTGACCATTGGCGGATGATCTCGCAGGTCGGGCGGGGATCTTCGATCTCTTCGGCGGTGGCGCCGGCGAATTGGTCGGCCGTCACGTTGCGCACGCAATTGCCGCTGGTCTGCAGGCCGTGCATCTCGATGTCCGCGAGATCCATCAGAAGATCGGGCACTTGCGGCAACTGCACCCAGTTCAACTGCAAATTCGTGCGGGTGGTGAAGTGGCCGTAGCTCTTGTCGTATTTGCGCTCGATCTTGGCGAGGCCACGCACCTGACGTGCGTTCAGTGTGCCGTAGGGAATGGCGATGCGCAGCATGTAGGAATGGAGTTGCAAATAGAGGCCGTTCATCAGCCGCAGCGGCTTGAACTCATCCTCCGTCAGCTCGCCCGCAAGTCGGCGTTCCACCTGGCCGCGAAACTGCTCGGCGCGCTGGCGCACGAACTGTGCATCGAATTCGTCGTAGCGGTACATGCTTCAGCTCGCTTGCTTGCCCAGATCGGTTCGCACCGTCGGGCCCTTGGCGCGGATGATTTCGCGCTGCTTCACCGGTACGATTTTGCCCGCTTCGTTTCGCACGTCGAACAGATAGGCGGCCACCACTTCACGTTTGCGGACCCATTCTGCTGCGCCCTTCAGCGCGGCTTCGGCCGTGGCGTCATCCATGGCATCAGCTTCGGCCAACGCTGAGACCCAGCCCTTGGCGGCGCTCCAATAGACGACCTCGCCTTGCGACAGGCGATTGGCGGTGAGAACTTGCAGCATGATCATAGGCCAAAAATGCGGGCGGAAACTCGCATCCAAGGTGTGAGAAAGCAAGAACTACACACTTTCAGAATGTAGATATTTTCTATCCACGAACTCCGTGTGTATTACCGATCCTTATCGATGGCGCTTTCATGCCAGCGACGCAGAGCTACATGCTCCAAGGCATTGAGCGCAAAGAAAATTGCGATGCCGAGCAGCGCCAGCAGGAACAGGGCCGCGAAGGCCTTGGCGATCTGCAGGCGGTAGATGGCCTCTTCGATACGCCACGCGAGGCCCGTGGCCGTGCCGGTGCCGGCGGTGAATTCCGCCATCACGGTTCCAATGAGGGCCAGTCCGCCGGAAACCTTCATTCCCGCCAGGAGATAGGGAAGCGCTGTCGGCAGTTGCAGCCTCCGCAGGATTTGCCAGCGCGAGGCGCCATAGAGCCGGAACAATTCGATCAGATTGTGATCGGCCGAGCGTAAGCCGAGCGTCGTGTTGGAGAGAATGGGGAAGAACGCCACGATCCACGCGAGCACCAAGAGCGCGATGTTGATGTGATCATAGCCCACCCACAAGATCACGATGGGGGCGACCGCGATGATGGGCGTGACCTGCAGCACCACTGCATAAGGGAACAGCAGCATCTCCACGGTGCGGCTCTGCGAGAAGGCCACCGCCAGCGCGACGCCGCCCATGACGGCCAACGCGAAGGCGATGATCGTGATTACCAGCGTGGTGAACAGCGATTGCATCAACGAGCCGAAATTGTCGGCGAGCGCGAGGCCGATGGCGGAGGGTGCGGGCAGCACGAAAGGCGAAACCGCGCCGCTGCGTGAGGCCCATTCCCAGAGCGCCAAAACGATGGCCGCCAAAATCAGCGGCAGGAGAATTTGCGAAATGCGCGCATGACTCATTCGGCGGCTCCCGCAATCGCGCCGCGCAAGGCACGTGAGATCTGCCCAGCGTTTTCGGCAAATTCCGGCGACAGGCGCCAATGCGAATCCCGCACGTGCGGCGAGTTGAGCGCGATATCGGCGGCGATGCGACCGGGGCGCGGGCTTATCACCGCGACGCGGGTGGAGAGGAAAGCACTTTCGTAGACGCTGTGGGTGACGAACACGATGGTGAGCCCGTCTTCGCGCCAGAGTTTGAGCAAATCTTCGTTCAGCGCTTCACGGCTGATTTCATCGAGCGCCGCGAAGGGTTCGTCCATCAGCAAAAGTTTGGGCTTTGCCGCCAGCGCGCGCGCGATGGACACACGCATCCGCATGCCGCCTGACAGCGCGCGCGGATAGGTATTGGCAAAGCCGCTTAACCCGACGCGTTCGAGCGCTTCCTCGGCGCGTGTGTTGGCATCATTGCGCGGCATGTGGGTGAGATCGAGCGGCAGGCGAACATTGTCGCGTGCGCTGGCCCAAGGCATCAGGGTGGCGTCCTGGAACACAAAGCCGATGCGCGGCTTGCCATGCGGCCAGTGCAGTGTGCCTGTCGTGGGCGCGATCAATTCGGCCAAGATGCGAAGCGCGGTGCTCTTGCCACAACCTGATGGCCCGACCAGCGAAAGAAATTCGCCTTGGCCGATATCGAGATCGAGGGGCCCGAGCGCGTCCACGCCGCCCGCGAAATGCCGGGCGATGCCGCGCAGTTGCGCCAGCGCTGTCATGACGAGTGCGCATGCCTCATGGCTTCACGGCCGGATTTGCCGGCAAGGGGAGGCCATGACCGCCATTCACGAATTGCAGCGTGAATGCGTCGTGCCAACTTACGTCGAGCGGGAAGACGTGCTGGTAGGTCATGGTGTTGTAGAAATCCATCCAGCGGTCTTCGTTCATTGCGCCGATGCCGAGCGTGGCGGCATCGCCGGACATCACCACGCCATACGACTTCATCTTGTCGATGGCCTGCGCGATGACATCGTCGGTCATCTCAGGATTGTCTTTCTTGATGAGCGCGGCGGCGGGTGCGGAATCGCCGTAAAGGAAATCGCGCCAGCCTTCGATGGTGGCATCGACAAAGGCCTGCACCACGGCGGGCTTCTGCTCGATCCATTTGTTGTTGGCGAGCACCATGTTGCCATAACCGGAATAGCCGTCATCGGCGAGCAGGAAGACCTGCGGTTTGAAGCCGCCTTCCTTCTCGATCGAATAGGGTTCCGACGTCAGATAGCCTTCCTGGATCGCTTTCGGATCGGCGAGGAACGGTGCCAGATTGAACGTGTATTTGCGAATCTGCTTGTCGTCGAAATTGTATTTCGACTTCAGCCATTCCCACAGGCTGGAGACCGTTGCATCCGACACCATGATGGGCTTGCCCTTCATGTCGGCGAGGCTTTTCACGTCGTCGCGCGGATGCGTGATCAGAACCTGCGGGTCTTTCTGGAAGATCGCCATTACGGCCTTCATCGGCGCGTTCTGCACGGCAGTGTTCATCACGATGAAAGCGTTGGAGCCGATGCCGAAATCGGCCGAGCCTGCCGCGATCATCTGCGGCACATTCACGGAAGGGCCGCCTTGGATCAGCGTCACGTCGAGACCGTGTTTTTTGTAGAGGCCCTCCGCGATGGCTTCGTAATAGCCGCCGTGCTCGGCTTCGGCCTTCCAATCGGTCACGAAGGTGATTTTGGTGAGGGGCGCAGGTGCTGGGGGTGGTTTTTGGTTGCAGCCCGTCAGGTTCGCGGCCGCGGCCAAGCACAGGCCGCAGGCCCAGATATTCCATCGCATCATCTCGTGCCCCTAGGACGGCGGGTCTTGCCCGCCTCTTTCGCAGGATGGTGCCGGGGAGAGGCGCGGGATGCAACGGCCTTCACGTCATAGAGCCGCTGAAATCAGCGGCCGTCGTCGGGCCCATATTCACGCGCGCGCGGGCGGGCCGGTGCGTTGCGCG
>CAIYRG010000353.1 GCA_903928515.1 uncultured Alphaproteobacteria bacterium
AAGATGCCGGTGCATTCCAGCGCGATGTCGACGTTCAATTCTTTGTGCGGCAGTTCGGCGGGGTTCTTGATCGCGGTGACGCGGATCGGATTGCCGTTCACGATCATCTTGTCGCCGTCCACCTTCACTTCGGCGGGGAAGCGGCCATGCACCGAGTCATAGCGCAGGAGATGGGCGTTGGTTTCCACCGGGCCGAGGTCGTTCACGGCGACCACGATGATATCCTTGCGGCCGGATTCCACGATGGCGCGCAACACGAGGCGGCCGATGCGGCCAAAGCCGTTGATCGCGACACGAACTGCCATAAGATTTACCTTTCCATTGCCTGAACCGTTCTTCGGCGGCGGTTCTATAGCTTCAACGGTTCCAATGCCAACCGGCGTTTTCAGCGCAGGTCAGTTCAGCGGTCTAGCCGGGCCAAGGCCGCTTCGGCGGCGGCTTCGGCGGTGATCCCGAACTTCTCGTAGAGCACTTTGGCCGGCGCGCTCGCGCCAAACCCGTGCATGCCGATAAAGGCCCCGTCTGGTCCGGTATAGCGTTCCCAGCCCATCGGGATGGCGGCTTCGATGGCGATGCGGATGGTGGCGGGATCGATGGTGGCGCGGCGGTATTCCGGGCTTTGTTCCTCGAACAGCTCCCAGCTCGGCATCGAAACCACGCGGGTCGGCACGTTCTTGGCCTGCAAAATCCCACGGGCCTTCATGGCGATTTCCACCTCGGAGCCGGTGGCGATCAGCGTCACCCGGACCTTGCCGTCGCTTTCCGCCACGACATAGGCGCCCCTGGCGGAGCGGTTTTCCGCCACATCGCTGCGCAAGGTCGGAAGATTTTGGCGCGACAGCGCCATCACGGTTGGCCGCGTCTTTTCGGCCAGCGCGATTTCCCAGCATTCCGCGGTCTCAACCGCGTCGGCCGGGCGCATCACCAGCAGATTGGGAATGGCGCGCAAGGCCGCCAGATGCTCGACCGGCTGATGGGTGGGGCCGTCTTCGCCCAGGCCGATGGAATCGTGCGTCATCACATGGATCACGCGCTTGCCCATCAGGGCCGCCAAGCGGATCGACGGGCGGCAATAATCGGAGAACACGAGGAATGTGCCGGAATAGGGGACAAGTCCGCCATGCAGCGCGATGCCGTTCATCGCCGCGGCCATGCCGTGCTCGCGGATGCCGTAATGCACGAAACGGCCGCTGTAATCGGCAGCGCTCAACGGCTTCATGTCTTTGGAGCGCGTCAGGTTTGAGCCCGTCAGATCGGCCGAGCCGCCCAGCGTGGTCGAAAGATTGGCGTTGATGACTTCCAGCGCCATTTCCGAAGCTTTGCGCGTGGCAACCGAGGGTTTGTCGGCGGTCAACTTTTCTTTGTAAGCGGCCATCGCAGGCGCGAGGCTTGCGGGAATTTCGCCCGAGATCGCCGATTCAAAAGCATCGCGCTTCTCGGAAGGTTCGCGCGTCAGGCGGCCTTCCCAGGCGTGGCGATCAGCTGCGCCGCGTGCGCCCAACGTGCGCCAATTCGACAGAACATCCTGGGGAATCTCAAAAGCGGGCGCAGTCCAGCCGAGCTTTTCGCGCGCACCCTTCACTTCTTCCACACCCAAGGCTTCGCCGTGTGATTTCGAGGTGCCCGCACGCGTCGGTGCGCCGTAACCGATCACCGTCTTGCAGGCGATCAAAACCGGCTTGTCGCTGCTCTGGGCTTTCTCAAGCGCTGCCGCGATGGCGGCTGAATCGTGTCCGTCCACGCGCGAGACATTCCAGCCATAGGCATCGAAGCGCTTCAGCACATCGGTGGATTCGGACAATGTGGTCGGCCCGTCGATGGAAATGCCGTTGTCGTCGAACAGCACGATCAGGCGGCCCAATTTCAAATGTCCGGCAAGGGCGGCGGCCTCGTGGCTGATGCCTTCCATCAGATCGCCGTCGCTGGCGATCACATAGGTCTTATGGTTAACGACGTTCTCGCCGAAGCGCGCATTCAGGATGCGTTCGGCCAGCGCCATGCCCACAGCGGTGGCGATGCCTTGGCCCAAGGGGCCCGTGGTCGTCTCGACGCCCGCGACATGGCCGGTTTCGGGGTGTCCGGCAGCCGGGCTGCCCCATTGGCGGAAATTGCGGATGTCTTCGAGGCTGATGCTGTCATAGCCGGTCAGGTGCAGCAGCGCGTAGATCAGCATCGAGCCGTGGCCGGCCGACAGCACGAAGCGGTCGCGGTCGGGCCAGGACGGATCGGAGGGGTCGAACTTCAAAAAGCGCGAAAACAGAACGGTCGCCACATCGGCCATGCCCATCGGCATGCCGGGATGGCCGGAATTTGCGGCCTGCACCGCATCCATCGCCAAGGCGCGGATGGCATTGGCCAAGCGCCGCGCGCCTTCGGGCGTTGCGACCAGTTCCTGTGCTGTAGACATATCGGCGGAACTCGGAATTTGACGGGTTGCTGCGGATGCCGCCTGGGCTCGTGTTGTCGCCGGGGCACGGGCGGAAGTGATACGGAAGCCCTTTAAAGAGCGATGGCTGGCCATAGCCAGCGGGGGTAGTCGCGTCAAGGGTGCCGAGCGATTCCCTCCCAGCTTGCGTATGCGTGCGATGTGTCTATTTCGATATGCTGTGTTTTGATGTGTGCGGTTTTGTGGCTCGCGTTGACCCGGCATCCGAGCCCCGCCTAAGGTTGCGGCGCGAAATCCACAGAGCTTTTCGAAGCGATTGCGAGAACATCCATGAGCAAACTCGAACTCGCCCGAGCCCGTTTTGAAGCTGCGCTGGCCGCGGTGGAAACCTGCATCAGTGAACGGCTCGAAACCAACAAACGCCTTGCTGCGCGCGCGGAAAGCTTCAGCGATCTTGAAACCGAGCGCGATGCGTTGCGTTCTCGTCTCGATGCGCTTGAGGAAGATTCCCGCTCGCTCGCCGGCCTGACCGAAGAAGTGGAAGTGCGCTTGGCCGATACGATTACGGAAATCCGCACAGCGCTTGCGCGCTAACACACGACAAGCTCGCACGCCTATAAATGGACACATTTAGGCGTTGATTGGTAGACGCAACGCGTAACGGAAAAATCTCATGGCGCTCGTGAATGTTCTGGTAAATGGCCGCGCCTACACCGTCGCGTGCGACGATGGCGAAGAAGATCACTTACGGGAACTGGCCCAATACCTCGATACGCGCGTGCGACAGTTGGTCGAAAGTGTAGGCCAGGTTGGCGATGCACGCCTGATGCTGATGGCAGGCCTCGTTGTGGTCGATGAATTGGCCGAAGCCTTGGGGCGTGTCGCGGAATTGGAAAAAGAGGTCGAGGACCATAAGGCTGCGCCACAATCCGGCGAGGAATCGGAAGAAGACGGAACTTCTCCCGAAGATATGGCTGCCGAAGCCCTCGAATTCGCCGCATCTCGCCTGGAAGACATTGCAGCGAAGATCACGCACTCCTAGATTGGAGGGGAGCGGATACTGCTCCGTGCGTCAGGAACGAGATACCCAGGGGCCTTAATGGTACTCATCGGGAGCTGTCACTGGCCAGGATCGTGGTCTTGGTCACACGGCGCCCACCTGCAACTGCAGGCCCGTGAGGATCCTTACTCCAACGGCGTGGGTGGTTCCGCTCACTTTACCTTTTCGCTTTTGAAGTCTTCCCATGACCATCGACACTGAGAAGGAAGCCTTGCGCAAAGACGCGCAAGTGCGCCGCGCGCATCTGAAGCATGAGATGCCCGAAGCCGGCCTTCGCATGGCGGAATACTTCCTCAACTCCATCCCGCTGCCTGCCAATGCGGTGGTCTCGGCCTATTCGGCTATCGGCGACGAGGCCGATCCCGCACCTCTGGTTGCCGCACTTCGGTTGCGCGGCCACCCCGTAGCTCTGCCGCGCGTTGTCGGTCGCGGCCAACCGCTCTCTCTGCATCTGCATGGCCACGGCCAGGCCTTGGTGAAGGGCGGCTATGGCCTGTCGGAGCCCGATGCCGATTGGCCGCTAGCCATTCCTGCGGTGCTCATCGTGCCGTTGCTGGCGTTCGACGCCACGGGCCATCGCTTGGGCTACGGCGCGGGCTATTACGACCGCACGCTTACTCTGTTGCGGACACGACATCCGGTGATCGCTGTCGGCTTCGCGTATTCGGGGCAAGAAGTGGGTGAAGTCCCGCACCATGATGGCGATGAAAAGCTCGATTGGGTGGTGACAGAGCTTTTCGCCCGCAAATTCGTTATATAGATCGAGCACGATCTTCGGGGGGCTTTGCCTGCGTATTTTGTTTTTAGGTGATGTTGTGGGCCGCGCAGGGCGCGATGTCTGCGCGACCGAACTGCCCGGTTTGCGGGACAAACTCAAAACCGATTTCGTGATCGTCAACGCCGAGAACGCGGCCGGAGGCTTCGGCGTCACGCGTTCGGTGGCCAATGAGCTGTTCGCGCTCGGCGTCGATGTGCTCACCACCGGCAATCACTGGCTCGACCAGCGCGAGATTCTTACGTTCTGCGACGACGAAGACCGTCTGCTGCGCCCGTGCAATTACCCCAAGGGCACGCCGGGCCACGGCGCCGGGCTCTACAATGCGCGCTCCGGTCAGCGCGTGCTGGTAATCAACGCGATGGGCCGCGTGTTCATGGATTCGCTCGACGATCCGTTCGCTGCCGTTGAACGCGAACTTGCCGCAGCCCCGCTGCACGAAATCGCCGATGCTGCCATCGTCGACATGCACGCCGAAGCGACCTCCGAGAAGATGGCGATGGGCCAATTCTGCGATGGCCGCGCCTCTCTTGTCGTCGGCACGCACAGCCACATCCCCACGGCCGATGCGCAGATTTTCCCCGGCGGCACCGCCTATCAAACCGACGCGGGGGCCTGCGCCGATTATGATTCCGTGATCGGCATGGAGAAGTTCGAGCCGATCCAGCGCTTCACCCGGAAGATGCCCACAGGGCGCATGACGCCTGCGTCCGGTCCCGCCACCTTATGCGGTGTGTACCTGGAGACCGACGATGCCAGCGGCCTGGCCCGCCGGATCGAGCCGGTGCGGGTTGGCGGCCGGCTGAAAACCACGATTCCTGAAGTTTGACGCGGCAGGCTTGAGGCGGCTATTTCAGGGCCGCTCAACTCTCAACCGCGTGAACTCCGATGGCTGGTCATTCCCAATTCAAGAACATCATGTTCCGGAAGAACCGGCAGGATGCCCAGAAGTCCAAGCTGTTCTCCAAGCTGTCGCGCGAAATCACGGTTTCGGCCAAGCAGGGCCTGGCCGATCCCGCACTCAATGCCCGCCTGCGCGCCGCCATCATCGCGGCCAAGCAGCAATCCATGTCGAAGGATGTGATCGAGCGCGCCATCAAGAAGGCGACGGGCGGCGATTCCGAGAACTATGAAGAGGTGCGCTACGAGGGCTTCGGCCCCGGCGGTATCGCGCTGATCGTCGAAGGCCTGACCGACAACCGCAACCGCACGGCGGCCGATGTGCGCTCCTATTTCGCCAAATTCGGCGGCGCGATGGGCGAAAACGGCTCGGTGTCGTTCATGTTTTCGCGGCTGGGTTCGCTCGTCTATCCGATCTCCAAGGGCGATGCCGATGCCATGCTCGAACTCGCGATCGAGGCGGGCGCCGAGGAAGTGGTCTCCGATGACGAGCGCCACGAATTCCTCACCAAGGTCGAGGGCTATCCCGACGTGCGCGACGCGCTGGAAGCCAAGCTCGGTCCGGCCGATTCCGCCAAAATCGTGTGGAAGCCGCAGAACACCGTCGCGGTGAGCGACGATGCCGGTGAGCTTCTGACCAAGCTTTTGGATGCGCTGGACGATCACGACGACGTGCAGAACGTCTATGCCAATTACGAACTCTCCGACGCGCTGATCGAAAAGCTCTCGGCGGCTTAAAGACCCGCTGACCGAACGTCGCGTGTTCATGTTGCGTTCGTACCCCGCGATGCCCGACACTGGCACCCGCGATTCTCCGGCAGCACCAATGGCCACCATCCGTATCATCGGGTTCGATCCCGGCCTCGCCCGTACCGGATGGGGCGTGATCGAAAGCTCCGGCTCGAAGCTGGTTCACATCGCCAATGGCGGTGTCGTGACGAAAGCCTCGCTGTCGCTGGGCGAGCGTCTCGCCATCCTTCACGCCGCCATATGCGCGATCTTGCGCGAGCACGCGCCCCATGAAGTGGCTGTCGAGCAGGCCTTCGTGGCCAAAGACCCCTCCGCCGCGCTGAAGCTCGGTCATGCGCGGGCCATCGCTTTGCTGGCCGCTGCGCAGGCAGGGCTGCTGATCGCCGAATACGCACCCAACCACATCAAGAAGTCCGTCGTCGGCGTGGGCCATGCCGACAAGGAGCAAATCCAGGCCATGGTGAAGCGCCTGCTGCCCGCCGCGCGGTTTGAATCCGCCGATGCGGCTGATGCGCTCGCCTGCGCCATCGCGCATGCCAGCCTCGCGGGGTCGCGGTCGCGCATCGCTCAGGCGCTCGCCGGATGATTGGCAAACTGACCGGCAAAGTGGATTCGGTGTCGGTCGATAACGCGATTATCGACGTGAACGGCGTCGGCTATTTGGTGCAGGCATCCTCCGCCACGCTGGCGCGGCTCACGCATGGCGCATCCGTCGCGCTGCATATCGAAACCAAAGTTTCGGAAGACGCCATCCGCCTCTATGGCTTCCTCGCCGCGGAAGAACGCGAATGGTTTCGCCTGCTGCAATCGGTGCAAGGCGTCGGCGCGCGCGTCGCACTGTCCGTGCTCTCGGCGCTGAAGCCCAACGAACTGCACCGCGCCATCGTGCTGGGCGACAAGGGCGCCATCGGCCGCGCCCAAGGCGTGGGGCCGAAACTGGCACAGCGCATCGCCGCCGAGTTGAAAGAAAAAGCCCCCGCCATTCTGCTCGCGCGCACGCCCGGCGAAATCGGCGATGCCGAAGATGCACCGATGCCTGTGCACGCGCCCAATGGCGTCGAGGCTGATGCCATCGCGGCTTTGGTGAAGCTCGGTTATTCGCAAATGGTGGCGTCCGAAACGGTCGCACGTGCGGCTGCCGGCATGGGGCCGAACGCCGATGCGCTGCCTTTGGATGCGCTGCTTCGCGAATCCCTGCGCCAACTCGCGAGATAGACCATGGCGCCCAAACCCAAACGCGAAAAATTGGAGACACCTGCGCCTGAACGCATGGTTTCGCCGCAACCGCACGAAGACGATGTTGAAGCCACGATGCGCCCCAAGCGCATGGCCGATTTCGTCGGCCAGCGTCAGCTGCGCGAAAATCTTTCCGTATTCATCCAAGCAGCAAAAGCGCGCGGCGAGCCGCTCGATCATGTGCTCTTCTCCGGCCCGCCTGGCCTGGGCAAAACCACGCTGGCGCAAATCGTGGCGCGCGAACTGGGCGTGAATTTCCGCTCCACGTCTGGCCCGGTTCTGGCGAAGGCGGGCGATCTTGCCGCAATGCTCACCAATCTCGAGCCGCGCGATGTGCTGTTCATCGATGAAATTCACCGCCTCAATCCGGTGGTGGAGGAAATCCTCTATCCGGCGATGGAGGATTTCGAACTCGATCTCATCATCGGCGAAGGTCCGTCTGCGCGCTCGGTGAAGATCGACATCGCGCCCTTCACGCTGGTGGGCGCGACCACGCGCTCAGGCCTGCTCACCACGCCGTTGCGCGATCGTTTCGGGATTCCGTTGCGCCTGCATTTCTATGAAACGGCAGAGCTGGAACACATCGTCACGCGCGGCGCGGGCGTGCTCGGCATTTCGCTCACCAAAGACGGCGCGCACGAAATCGCGCTGCGCTCGCGCGGCACGCCGCGCATTGCCGGGCGTCTGCTCAAACGCGTGCGCGATTTCGCCGTTGTTGCGGGGCGTGTCGAGGTCGATCAGACGATTGCCGACGCCGCGTTGGCACGGTTGGACGTCGACAACAAAGGCCTGGATGGCTTCGACCGGCGCTATCTGAAGATCATCGCCGAAGGCTTCAACGGCGGTCCCGTCGGCATCGAAACGCTGGCGGCCGCTTTGGGCGAGCCGCGCGATGCCATCGAGGAAATCGTCGAGCCGTATTTGATTCAGCAGGGCTTTGTGCAACGCACGCCGCGCGGCCGCTGCGTCACCTCACAAGCCTATGTGCATCTGGGCTTGCCGGCGCCGGATGCCCCGATGACCCAAGCCCGTTTGTTCGATAGCGAAAATGACGAATAAATCCGAACATCCGTCCACGGATCATCGCGCTCCGCCTTCGGGCTGGTTCGAGAATGGGGCATTCTTTTTCCCTATTCGCGTCTATTACGAAGACACCGATTTTTCCGGCGTCGTCTATCACGCGAATTATCTGCGCTTCATGGAACGCGCGCGTTCGGAATTTTTGCGCTCGGCCGATGTTCGCCATCAAGGACTGTTGAAAGCCGAAGAACCGCTGGCCTGGGTCGTGCGCCGCATGGTGCTCGATTTCGCAAAGCCCGCGCGGGTTGATGATTCCTTGGTCGTGCGCACGACGCCGCAGGAAATCACGGGTGCTCGCATGAAATTGCGCCAGGAGGTTTTACGCGGTGAAACGCTTTTGCTTTCCGCCGAGGTGGAAGTCTGCGTCATCACGCTGGACGGCAAACCCCGCCGCATCCCGGATAGCGTGCGGGTGAAGCTGGAAGCGTTTTTGACTTAACTTTCCTCCCCCGTTTACGGGGGAGGTCCGGCCGTAGGCGCTAGCTTTTCTTAGGAGTGGAGCGACTTAGAAAAGCTGCGCTCGGCCGGGGAGGGGGGAGCCAACGCTCAATCACCTGAAACACGCCCTCCAGGTTTTCATAAACATCGACGTTGGAAACGCGGAGGACGTGCCAACCTTCCGAAGCTAAGTATGCATCGCGCTTTTCGTCATGCCGCTTTTCGAGTTCTGATGAATGCGTGGCGCCATCGATCTCAATGACGAGCCGTGCTGTCGCGCAAGCGAAGTCCGTAATGTAAGAGCCGATGGGATGCTGTCGCCGGAAATGCGCACGCTCATAGCGCCGGAGTCGGGCCCACAGGATTGCTTCTGCGTTCGTGAGCCTGCCGCGTAATGCCTTTGCCAATCCACGCGAGCGCGTTTCGTCTTCCCGCATGTCCCCCCTCCGGTTCGCTTTGCTCACCACCTCCCCCGTGAACGGGGGAGGAAAGTTGAGGGTATGACTGCGGCGAAATCGGGGACGCCCCCACCCTCAGATCCCTTAAAACCTGCTGCCTCGTCCTAACGTCATGTTCACGCGTTAAACTGAGAGTGCGGCTGCAGGGAACCCTGCAGGGTCAAAAAAGCGCCATGTTTGCGGCGTTCTTCCATTCCTCGGCTCGCCAATTTCTTGATATGGGTGGGTTTAAGGGAACAGTCTGGCCGCGAAAGCAAACATGATTCGTGGCGGTTTTCGCTGGTTTCCGGGGCTATTTCCGGATTTGCCGGGGAGGCCTCTAAACAAGGTTGCGAGATGAGATT
Organism: uncultured Alphaproteobacteria bacterium; assembly: GCA_903928515.1. Classification (GTDB taxonomy): domain Bacteria; phylum Pseudomonadota; class Alphaproteobacteria; order Micropepsales; family Micropepsaceae; genus CAIYRG01. The sequence goes on from CAIYRG010000353.1 coordinate 9,428, forward strand.
TTTGCCTCTGTTTGCCGTGGCGCTGCTGGCGCCGGTGTTTCTGGTCTCGATGGACGCCGCCATCACCCCCGCCTTCGCCCAATTGGAAAGGGCCGCACCGCAAACCGGTGGCCGTGCGCCCTCGGCCGCACCCACCGCTGCCGTGGATTCCGGCCAATCGCTCGCCGCACCCGATGGCACCAAGGATGCCGGCGATGCGGGGCCGGGCGGCCCTGGCGCGGATGAAATTCGTCTGTTCACGCCACTTGGTCTGTTCGAGCGCGCCGACATCATCGTCAAATGCGTGCTGGGCCTGTTGCTGCTCGCATCCTTCTGGGTGTGGGTGCGCATCATCGACAAGTGGTTCACCTTCGCCACGCTCAAGCGCAAGGCCAACCGCTTCGAGAAAAATTTCTGGTCCGGCCGTCCGCTCGACGATCTCTATCAGCACTATTCCACGCGCGCCGATCATCCGATCGCGGCGCTGTTCGTTGCGGGCTTGCGCGAATGGAAACGCGCGTTCGAGAACGGTGCGCCGAAAGATGCCGCCATTCCCGGTATCAAGGATCGCGTCGAAAAGGCGATGAATGTTTCCATCGCGCGCGAAACCGACAAGCTGGAAAGCGGCTTGGGCTATCTCGCCACGGTCGGTTCCACCGCCCCGTTCGTCGGTTTGTTCGGCACAGTGTGGGGCATCATGAATTCGTTTCAATCCATCGCGGCGCGCCAGGATACGACACTCTCTGTTGTCGCGCCCGGCATTGCCGAGGCGCTGTTCGCCACCGCGTTGGGCTTGCTTGCGGCCATTCCGGCGGTGATCGCCTATAACCGTTTCGTCAACGAACTCGGGCGTTACACCAACCGCCTGGAGAATTTCGCCGACGAGTTTTCCGCCTATCTGTCGCGCCAGCTCGACGAAAGGTCGCGCTGATGGCGGCCTCGCTGCAACGTATGGGTGGGGGCTCGCGTCGCCGTGGCCGCCGTCGCGGCCGCTCAGGCGGCGCGATGTCGGAGATCAACGTCACGCCGTTCGTCGATGTGATGCTGGTGCTGCTCATTGTGTTCATGGTCACGGCGCCGTTGCTCACGGTCGGCGTGCCGGTGGATTTGCCGGAAACCCGCGCCCGTGCGTTGGGTCAGGATCGCGAGCCTCTGTCGGTGAGCGTGGATAAGACCGGGAAAATTTTCCTGCAGAACACGCCGATCAGCGAAGAGGATCTGGTGCCCAAGCTCCAGGCGATTTCGAAGAACGGCTATCAGGAGCGCATCTTCGTGCGTGGCGACACATCCGTCGTTTACGGCAAGGTGATGGAAGTCATGGGCGTTCTGAACGCAGCGGGCTTCACCCGCATCGGGCTTGTCACCGATCAGGTGAAGAAGCCGGCAACGCCCTAAGGACGTTTTGAACAGGCATGCGCCGGGCAGTTATTGGAAGTGCGGTACTGCATATCGCCATCATCGCATCCACGATGATCGCGTGGCCGCACGCCGTTTTGCCGCCGCAGGATTCGCCCGACATGATCCCGGTCGAACTCGTCACCATCGCCGATCAGACGAACATCAAGGCGACCACGGCGGACGAGCCGCAGAAGCAGCCCGACGAACCGCAACCGCCGCCGCCCCCGCAAGCTGCACCGCCGCCGCCTCCCGAGGCGGAAGTCGCGCCGGATGAGAAACCCGTGCCGCCGAAGGAAAAGCCGAAGGAGGCTGACGCCACGCCGCCTCCGCCGACGGTGAGGCCGATGCAGAAGCCCGTCGACAAGCCGGACAAGCCCGACAAGAAGCAGGACAAGTTCAACGTCGATTCCATTCTGGCGCTGCTGGATCAGAAGACACCCAAGCCGCAAGCCCCGCAGCCCAACGCGGTGAAGGCCGACCAGACGCAAAAGGGGATCGGCATGCAGTCGGCGCAGACGACGAGCGAGATCGACGCGCTGAAGACGCAGGTGTCGAAATGCTGGAATCCGCCTATCGGTGCGGCCCATGCCGAGCAATTGGTGGTGGAGTTTGACCTGTTTTTGAATCCCGATGGTTCGGTGCAGCGCCTGGATCGCGGCACGTCTTCGGCGACGGGCGCATATGCCATGGCCGCCATCGAAGCGGCGCGGCGTGCGATTCTGGAGTGCGCGCCGTATAAACTTCCTGCCAACGACTACAGCAACTGGCGGGAGATCAATCCGTTTCATTTCGATCCCTCGAAGATGATCGGCGGCTAGAGCCGCCTGAAAACCGAGGGATTACGCCTGAGTTGACGGTTTAAAGTCCGAATTTACAGTTGCCACGGTTCATGGTTGGAGGACGGCATGCGGAAATTGGTCTTGGTCGTGATGGCCCTGTGTCTGGCCATCGGCTGGACGGGGCAAGCGTCGGCAGCGCTTCGCGTCGATGTGACGGAAGCCAACATCCAGCCCATCCCGATCGCCATTCCTGACTTCATTGGCGACGTGGCCGTGGGGCGGAACATCTCCTCCGTCGTGAAGGGCGATCTCGAACGCTCAGGCCTCTTCCGTCCGCTCGATCCGGCCTCCTTCGTCGAAAAGATTTCCGACATCAACGCGCCGCCGCGCTTCGGCGATTGGCGCACCATCCAGGCGCAAGGTCTCGTCACCGGCCAAGTCGTGCCGCAAGCCGATGGCCGTCTGAAAGTCGATTTCCGCCTGTGGGATATTTTCGGCGAGCAGCAGATGGTCGGCCTGCAATTCTCGACCACGCCGGAAAATTGGCGGCGCATCGCCCATCTGATTTCGGATGCGATCTATGAGCGCATCACCGGCGAGAAGGGCTATTTCGACACCCGCATCGTGTTCATCGCGGAATCGGGGCCGAAGCTCGCGCGCAAGAAGCGTTTGGCTGTCATGGATCAAGATGGCGCCAATCCGGTGTTCCTGACCCAGGGCGATTATCTGGTGCTCACGCCGCGCTTCAATCCGACCGCGCAGATGATCGCCTACATGTCCTATATCGGCGGCAAGCCGCGTGTGTACCTGTTCGATCTCGAAAGCGGCCGCCAGGAAGTGCTCGGCAATTTCCCCAGCATGACGTTCAGCCCGCGCTTCTCGCCCGACGGCAAAAGCGTGGTGATGGCGCTGGAGCAGGGCGGCAATTCCGACATCTACCGCATGGATCTGGCCACCCGCGGGACCGTGCGTTTAACCAATGACCCCGGCATCGACACCGCGCCGTCGTTCTCGCCGGACGGCAAGCAGATCTCGTTCGAATCCAATCGCGGCGGCAGCCAGCAGATTTACGTCATGAACGCCGACGGCTCGAACGTGCGCCGCATAAGCTTCGGCGCTGGCAAAAATGGCACACCGGTTTGGAGCCCGCGCGGCGATCTGATCGCCTTCACAAATATTTCTGATTCCGGCTTTCACGTGGGGGTCATGCGGCCCGACGGCTCGGGGGCGCGCGTGTTAACCACGGGATGGCAGGACGAAGGCCCCACTTGGGCCCCCAATGGCCGCGTCATTATGTTCACCCGCACCCTGCAGACCGGCTCCAACGGCCAGGGTGGCGGGTCGCAAATCTGGTCCATCGACGTGACGGGCCGCAACGAACGGAAGGTGCCGGCTCCGGGAGATGCCTCCGATCCCGCATGGTCGCCCTTGCTCCCTTAGTTACCGGGCAGTAAGACAAGGATTGTCAGAGGCGGGAAACTTATTTCCCTTCTGGCGTTCCTGTGGGGGACGTGATGTGCGCGCACGGTAGACTTGCGCACGGCCCAAGCACCGGGCGGCAGGGTGCAGGAGTTCTATTGAACATGACCAAATTTGGAAGCCTTTCAAAGTTCGCGTGCGTTTCGATCGTTGCGCTGATGGCCGCTGCTTGCGCGAAGAAGGCTGAAGCGCCGGCGCCGACTGTCGTCTCGAACAACAATGGTGGCTCGGCCACGAACACCACGCGCTCGACGACGAACTCCATCGTCGCCGGTAGCATCCAGGATTTCACGCAGAACGTCGGTGACCGCGTGCACTTCGGATATGACGCTTCGAACGTCGATTCCGACGCGAAGACCACGCTCGACAAGCAGGCCGCTTGGTTGCAGCGCTATCCGAATGTGACCATCCAAGTCGAAGGTCATTGCGACGAACGCGGCACGCGCGAATACAACATCGCGCTCGGTGCGCGCCGTGCGGCTTCGGTAAAGGAATATCTCGTCAGCAAGGGCGTCAACTCCAGCCGCGTGGACACGATCTCCTACGGCAAGGAACGCCCCGTCTGCGTTGAATCCAACGATGCCTGCTGGGCGCAGAACCGCCGTGGCGTTTCGGTGATCACAGCCGGTGCGGCGTCTTAATCCGCAATCTCGTGTTTGACGAAAATCCTATCGAATAACGAAAAGGGCGCCCAACGGCGCCCTTTCTCGTTTTCGGCGCCCACTTTCGTTTTGCGGCAGGTTAAAACTGCGCCGCCGCAATTTGGGCGAGGTTTTCGTATTCAAGGCGATGGCATATCGTTGGGCCGGTATTCGGCCGGTTCGTGAAAAACGGCATTGGTATTTTTTGGCAACCCGCAAAGGCAGCGTCATGACGAGCATGCGCAAGATTCTGATTTCTTCCTGTCTGGCTCTCATCCCGTGCGCAGCGCTTCCCGCTGTGGCGCAAGAAGATGTCTCCGCGCGCGTTCTGCGTTTGGAGCGCGACATGCACGAGGTCTCCTCCAAGGTGGACGCGATTGCCGATCTGCAAACCCGCATGCAGCGCATGGAGCGCGACATGCGTGATGTGGAGCTTGAGCTGTATCGCCGCAACAACTCGGATAAGAACCCGCAAGAGCTTGGCATCGTCACCACCGATCAGATGGGGCCGATATCGCAGCGCGTGACCGACATGCAGGAAGCGATGCAGCAGATGACGGGGCAGATGGAAGTCCTCTCGCACAATGTCGAGCAGCTCACGCAGCGTCTCGATCGCATGCAGAAGGATGTCGAATTCCGCTTCAACAGCCTGAAGTCGGAAGAAGGCAGTCCTGCTCCTGTCGCGTCGGGCGGGCCCGCGCTGGCGCCTGCGTCCGGTTCGCTCGGGACAATCCCCGCAGGCTCGCGCGTGGCCGATCTCGGATCGCCGCCCACACCTGTTGCGAACCCGCAGAAGGAATACGATGCGGCGATGAATCTACTGGCGCGCGCGCAATACGACGCAGCGGAAGATGCCTTCCGGGGCTTTGCCAACGCCCATCCCGATGATGAGCTTGCGCCGCAGGCGCTCTATTGGACGGGCGATATCGCGTTTTCCTCCAAGCGCGACTATGCCGATGCGGCGCGCTTCTTCGCCGAGATGTTGAAGCGTTACGGCAAGAGCACCAGGGCCCCCGATGCCATGGTGAAACTCGGCGTCTCCCTGATTAATATCGGCCAGAAGAAAGATGGGTGCACCACCCTTGCCGCGCTCGACGCCAAATACCCCAACGCCTCTGGAGCCGTCTCGACGCGCGCCCACAACGAACGCAAAAACGCCAAATGCGGTTGAGCCGCAGGGTGCCGGGGATCAACAGCAGAACGCATTAGAGCGCCGCTTCGGCGGCGTTCTCGCCACGTTCAAACTGCCGATGCGCTTTGCGCTCGCGGTGTCGGGCGGCGGCGATTCGGCTGCGCTGATGTCTCTCGCCGCGGCCTATACCGCGCGCCGCCGTATTCGCCCCACCGTGCTCACCGTCGATCACGGCTTGCAGCCGCAATCGGCCGTGTACGCCAAGCAAGTGGTGAAATGGGCGCGGGGGCTTGGTCTTGAAACCGTGGTGCTCACCGTCAAGGGCGAGGCGCCTGTTTCCAACATCGAGGATGCGGCACGCGAGGCGCGCTACCGCCTGATGGGCGAATGGTGTGCGAAACACAATCACCTCGTCTTGCTTTTGGCGCATACCCGCGAAGACCAGGCCGAAACCTTCCTGTTGCGTCTGGCGCGCGGCTCCGGCGTCGACGGTCTTTCCGCCATGCGCCCGCGCACGAACTTCCCCTTCGGCCCCGGCCCGGTGTTGCTGCGGCCGCTGCTGGGCTTCGCCCGCGCCGATTTACGCCAATATCTAACGGCGCGCGGCGCCTCGTGGATCGAAGACCCGATGAACGCCGATCCGCGGTTCGCACGCACCAAAATGCGCGCGCTGCTTCCCGCGCTCGAAGATGCCGGCCTCTCGCCCGAGCGCATTGCGGCGGCGGCCGATCATCTCTCGCGCGCCCGTGCGGCGCTGGAAGAAGAAACCGAGGCGCTGCTGGCCCGCGCCGCCACTTTTGAAAAAACCTCAGCGCTGATCGATGCCCGTGCATTGCACGCAGCGCCCCGTGAGATCGGGCTGCGGGCGCTCGCCGCCGCTTTGGCCAAGGTGGCCAAGCCCGCCAACGCCTACCGGCCGCGCTTTGCGCGGCTGGAGCGATTGTTCGATGCGCTGGGCGGGCAAAATTTCGCGGGCAGCACCCTGGGCGGTTGCCGCCTCGCGCCCGCGCCGAAACGGCAGGCGGCGTATGGCGCGCGCACCATCGTGCTGGAGCCCGAGAAACCCCGCCGTCCAACGCAGGCCAAAGACGCCCCGGCCAAAAAGACCCAGGCGCAAAAATCCGCTGCGGCCAAAACGCCCGCCAGCCAAGGAACTCGGCGCCGCCCTGCCCGAAAAAGGGCGTAATGGGGCTGTTGGATGCAATTCTTAACGGTTTCCTGACTGGTAACGCGTTAAGGAAGCACCTATCTCTAAACGCAAGGTCCGGTCGACCGCGTCCGGAATGCTTGTTTTCCCAGGGTTTTCGCTGCCAGGTTTCTCGCTGAAAGGCCGCAAGTGAACAATTTCCGCAATCTCGCGCTTTGGATCATCATCGCGCTGCTGCTGGTCGCTCTGTTCAATCTTTTCGGCACGGGGCAATCCACGCGCGGCAACCCCACCGCCATGGATTACTCCGACTTCAACGAGCAGGTGAAAGCCGGTGCGGTGAAGTCCGTCATCATCCGCGGCGATCAAATCAACGGCCTGCTCAAGAACAACCAGGCCTTCTCGACCTATGCGCCGGAAGATCCGCAGCTCGTCTCCAAGCTGGACGAAAATCACGTCCGCTACGCCGCCAAGCCGGTGGAAGACAGCACGCCGATGTGGCTGTCGATGCTGCTCAACTGGTTCCCCATGCTGCTACTCTTTGCGGTGTGGATTTTCTTTATCCGCCAGATGCAATCGGGTGGCGGCAAGGCCATGGGCTTTGGCAAATCGCGCGCCAAGATGCTTACCGAGCGTTCGGGCCGCGTCACGTTTGAAGACGTCGCGGGCGTGGACGAGGCCAAGGAAGATCTGGTCGAGATCGTCGACTTCCTGCGCGATCCGCAAAAATTCCAACGCTTGGGCGGCCGTATCCCGAAGGGCGTGTTGCTGGCGGGCCCTCCCGGCACCGGAAAGACGTTGCTGGCACGCGCCATCGCGGGCGAAGCCAACGTCCCGTTCTTTACGATCTCGGGCTCCGACTTCGTGGAAATGTTCGTGGGCGTCGGCGCCAGCCGCGTGCGCGACATGTTCGAGCAGGCGAAGAAGAACGCGCCTTGCATCGTGTTCATCGATGAAATCGACGCGGTCGGCCGCCATCGTGGCGCGGG
>CAIYRG010000354.1 GCA_903928515.1 uncultured Alphaproteobacteria bacterium
AACTCTACAAAGCCGGCAAGATCAAATTGGAAATCGTCCCGCAGGGCACCATCGCCGAGCGCATCCGCGCGGCCGGTGCCGGCGTTCCCGCCTTCTACACGCCGACCTCGGCCGGCACGCGGCTGGGCGAAGGCAAAGAGACCCGCGACTTCGACGGCCGCACCTATGTGATGGAACGCGCGCTGCAGGGCGATGTGGCGCTGGTGGAAGCCTGGCAGGCCGACCGCTGGGGCAACCTCACCTACCGGTCCACGGGCCGGAACTTCAATCCGGTGATGGCGATGGGCGCGAAACTCACCATCGTGCAGAGCCAGCATATGGTAGAATTGGGCGAACTGAACCCCGAGCACATCATTACGCCGGGCCTGTTTGTCGACCGCGTGGTGCATGTGCCTTACGGCAATCCGCCGAAGGCCTAATCAAGTTTGAGACAGAGACGAGGAGAACCCGATGAACGCTCCGGCTGAAAACTTTAAACCCTGGTCGCGTGTCGCCATGGCCCAGCGCCTTGCGCAAGACATCCCCGAAGGCTGGGCCGTGAATCTCGGCATCGGCGTGCCGACGATGGTGGCCGATTACATTCCGCTGGAACGCGAAGTGATCCTGCATTCGGAGAACGGCATCTTGGGCATGGGCATCTCGCCACCCGAAGATCAGATCGACACCTGGACGATCAACGCGGGCAAGAGCCACGTCACATTGCGCCCCGGCGCCTCGATCATCCATCACGCCGACAGCTTCGCGGTGATCCGCGGTGGCCATTTGGATTTGTGTGTGTTGGGTGCTTACGAAGTGGCCGAGAACGGCGACATCGCCAACTGGGCGACGCTGGCGAACGATGTGGCCCCCGGCGTGGGTGGTGCCATGGATTTGGCGGCCGGCGCGAAGAAGCTCTGGGTGCTGATGGAGCACACGACGAAAGAAGGCCAGAGCAAGCTGGTGCAGCGCTGTTCATATCCGCTCACCGCTTCGAGCACCGTGAAACGCGTCTATACGAATTTGGCGGTGGTCGACATCACCGACCGCGGCTTTGAAGTCGTCGATATCGTGCCGGGGCTTTCGTTTGAATCCCTGCAGGCCCGCACCGATGCGAAGCTGCATAGGAAAGATTCGAAAGCGGCGTAAGCAACGCTCACCATTCGCGAATAAAAAAGCCCCGCGGTGACACGGGGCTTTTTGTTTTGCGGCATACGCTCCCCCGCGATTACTTCGGCGCGGCCGGGAATTTCTCTGTCGCCATCGCGACGGTTTCACCCGACGCCAGCACGTGGCCCTTCATCGCCGCCACAACCGCAGCCCGATCCGCCGTCGCAGGATCGAGGCCAAGCTTCGTGTCCAACGCGAACACTTGGAAGTGGTAGGGGTGAATCTGCGGCGCGCCCGGACGCGGGCCCATGTAACCCATCGCCTTGCGCGAGTTGAGGCCTTGAGACGCGCCATCCGGCGTCTTCGGCCCGTTCGCCACATCTTCCGGCAGGCTCGTTTTGGCCGCAGGCAAATCGTAAAGCACCCAATGGAACACCGGGTCTTTACGCATGCCGCCATTGTCTTCCAGCAGCACCGCATATGTCACCGTGCCGGCGGGACCGGCAGACCACGACAGCGGCGGCGATTTGTTGTCGCCGTATTGCGTGTAGTGGTTCGAGATAAAGGTGTCGTTGTCGAACGCCGTCGACGTGACGGTGAGGCGCGTGTCGCCTTTGGCGGGCGCCAATGTCATCGCCAGAATCGGCGGACCATCCATCGGACCCGGCGGCGGACCGGCAGGCGCATCGGCAGCCATGGCTGCTCCGGCAAACACGAACGCGGCCGCGAACGGGCCTGCGATTTTCAAAGCACGCGAAATCATGCACGTCTCCTCTGTTATCGACTTTATGGGTACTAACCTTTGAGATGCTGCTGGCTCGGAATGAGCTTGCGCGCATTTCCGTATGCCACGGCCGCGTAGTCCTGCGGGTTCGTGAGTTTCTGCAACTGCCCCAGATAGGGCGCGGATTTTCCCCACGGGAAATCGGTGCCGAACAAGATCTTTTCGATCTTGGTGAAGCTCGTGATCGCGGCCCAGGCATTCGCGTTGGTGATGCTGGCCGTGTCGAAGTTCAGACGCGCCAAACACGCAGCCGCACCTTCCGGGATGATCTTCTTCATCTCCGGTTCGTTCGCCCAATTCGACATGCGGTTGGCCAGGAACGGCACCGTGCCGCCGCCATGGCTGAAGATCCACTGGATGTCGGGATATTTCGAGAACGCGCCGGTGTAGAGCAGGCTCGCAATCGCGCGCGTGTTGGCAAAGGGGAACTCGATGAAGGCCTGCGGCAGTTCCGGCACCAGCTTGGCGCAGCAATTCGGCGTGTTCGGATGCACGTAGACAACCGCTTTGCGTTTGTTCAGTTCGGCGTAGACCGGCCAGAAGGATTTGTCGCCGAGATATTTGTCGTCATAGCTCGAATGCAGGCAGACGCCATCGGCGTGCAATTTGTCGATGCCGTAGACGATTTCGGTGAGCGAGGTATCGGCGTCAGGCAGCGGAATACCGGCGAAGAAGCCGAAGCGGCCCGGATACTGCTTCACCAGCCCTGCTGTGTAGTCGTTGTAGTCGCGCGCCATGGCCTTGCTGTTGGCCTTGTTGCCGTCCCACACGCCGGGGCCGACGCACGACAGGATCGTGGTGGCGACGCCGCCTTTGTCCATGTCGTCGATCGACCATTGCGGCGTCCAATCGATGATGTCGGGGCGCGAGCTGGTGTCGAGCAATTCCTGGCGGCGTGATTTGCGCATCAAGGGCGGGAAGCAATGGTGATGCACGTCGATGGCTTTGCCGCCACCCGGCGTCACCGCAGCAGGCGCGTCGGCGGCATGAACAACACCGGCGGAGGCGACGAGGCCGGCGGCAGCGCCAGCGAACAATGCCGAACGGCGGTTCAATATCTGGCCGTCTTCGTTACGCGCGTGGCTGCAATCCTGCCCACAATCCTGGTCGTGGCTATGCCCCATCGTTCCCCCCGTTTTTGTTATGTATTTAGAACGATCATAGCCACAGCCTGAGGCCATGTCATGGGGCGACAGGAGGGTCCGTGACGGGAATGGCCGGAATAAGTCCCCGCAAGGAATTGCCGAAGAACACTGCACACGCACGCGCAAGGTCGGCGGGTGTCAGAATCTGCTCGCTACACTGCGAAGCCGAATCATCCAGCAGCGCACGGCGCAGGCAGCCATCCAGAATGCCCGCCGACAAAGGCGGTGTCGCCAATATGTCACCGAAGCGCACGAACAGATTGCTGCGGCTGCCCTCGGCCAATTCGCCCTTGTCGTTCAGGAACAGAACCTCGTCGCAACCGGTGAGCGCGTGCAACCGCGCATACTCGCCATCATAGGTTTCGCGCCAATCGATCTTGTGACGGGACAGCGCATCGCCGCTCGGCAAGCGCATGTTGGAGATCGCATAGGTCCAATGCGGCGGGTTGGGTTGCAGTTCCTGCGCCGCAATGGAGATCTCGCCGTTTTCGCCCACATGCAGCCGCACACGTTGCGGGGTTTGCGCGCTCCTGACATCGGCGCGCAAAACAGCGCGCGCGTGCGCCGGGTCGATGGTCAGGCCGAGGGTTTTCGCCGAGCGCTCCAAACGTGCAAGATGCAAATCCTCGCGCACAAAACCCGACGCGGGATCGTATTGCAGCGTTTCGATCAGCCCTATCGGCCGGCGGCTTTCCGTAAAGAACCGCGCCTTCACCGTGCACTCTTCGTATTCCGATGGCCCTTGCGAATCCGCCACGATGCCGCTGCCGATACCGAGCGTTCCTTTGTTGCCGGAAAGCGTCAGCGTGCGGATGGCGACGTTAAAGCGAGCACTGCCATCGGCGAAGAACGCCCCCATCGCGCCACAATAAAGCCCGCGCGGGGTCTCTTCCAATTCGCGCACGATCTCCATGGCGCGAATCTTCGGCGCGCCCGTCACCGAGCCGCAGGGAAACAATGCCTTCACGATATCGGATGGTTGCGCCTCGGCGCGCAGATCACAGCGCACCGTGGACACCATTTGATGCACGGTGGGATAGGTTTCCACCGCGAACAAATCCTCGACGCGCACGCTACCCATACGCGCCACCCGCGAGAGGTCGTTGCGGATCAAATCGACGATCATCAGATTTTCGGCGCGGTCTTTTTCACTCATCCGCAATTGCGCGCGCAATTCGTCGTCGGCCATCGCATCGGCACCGCGCGGCGCGGTGCCCTTCATCGGACGCGCGGAGAGGATTCCATTTTCGATCTCGAAGAACAGCTCCGGCGAGAAACTCAGAAGATCGCGTTCGCCGTCCTGAATGATGCCGCCGAAACCCGCCGCACTCCCCTCACGCAATTCGCGATAGAGCGAAATCGGATCGCCCGCAAAAGCGAAGCGGGCGGGGAAGGTCAGGTTCACCTGATAGATGTCGCCCGCACGGATATATCCTTCCGCGCGCGTAAAGCGCGTCTCGTAGTCATCGCGCGCGAGCGAGAGCTTCAGCGGCCCGCGATAGGCGCGGCCCCTCGCCTGCTCGCCCAACCAGGCACCAATCTCCGCCCCCTTCAGATGGCGCGTTTCCGTGAAGCGGCCGAACCAAAGCAGCGGCAGATCGCGCTTGCCCGGCAGCAAGGGCAGGAGCTTGGGCTCCAGCGCATAGCCCAACTCGTAGGAGAAATACCCCGCCAAATGTTCACCGCGGGCCCGGCCCCCATTCAGGGCCTCAAGCGCTGGCCCAACCTCGTCGGGCCTATCCGCCCGGATGACGCCTTGAAAGCCGCTGAACAGCGTCAGGCGCTCTTGGCCCGGCCGGGCATCGTCTAGGGCCACAAACGGGCCATTGTCACAGGGAATGGGGCTCTGCATGGCGCTTACTGACGCTAAGGCCGCCCGCCCCGCAATGGCCTAAAATACACGCGAAATCGGTGTGAAATGGACCTTGATTGGCGCCGGGCAAACCCCACATTTCCTCACAAGGCGGTGCCCAAATGGGGCCGCCAATCATCCGGCGCCCTCATGGGGTCGGCAAAGCCGCTAGGAGGGCTTTGAGGCAATGAACCGCAATCCGCAATTCGGCAGCCCGTTCCTGTTGGGGTTCGATCATATCGAGCGCTTGCTGGAACGCACAGCCCGAGCGGCCGGCGAAGGTTACCCGCCCTACAACGTCGAGCATTTGGGCGCCGAAAAGCTTCGCATCACGATCGCTGTCGCCGGCTTCGCAGCTGACGATTTGAGCGTGACCGTGGAAGACAACCAATTGGTCATCCGCGGAAAACAGGCCGAAACGGAAGACCGGCAATACCTCCATCGCGGAATTGCCGCCCGACAGTTCCTGCGTTCGTTCGTCCTTGCCGAAGGCATGGACGTGACGGGGGCGGAACTTAAGCACGGTTTGCTCGCTATCGACTTGGAGCGTCCCCAACGGGAAAGCCTCGTTCGAACGGTAGCGATCAAAAAGGACGACGGATTACCCTCGGGCAATGGCCCGGATACGCAAGCCTGAAGGAGGTTGCGATGAACATGCAAGAAGCACGTGGAACCGACACTGTGAAGAATACGCCAGTCTTTGAGAACGCCCGTTTGGCGTACATCAAGGCCATCGGCGCCGGTGACGCTTACGCCAAGGGTTTGATCCCGCAAGACGCGGCGATTCCCAATGAGGTGCAGCTTTTCACGGTGAACGATGCTGACGGTACGCCGCTCGCGATTTCGGATAGCTGGGCCGGCGCATATGGTACGGCGATTCAAAATGAGCTCGTACCACTCAGCCTTCACTAAATGCTTCGATTCTCGCAGGCTGCGTGTTTACGCGGCTTGCGAGCCTGAGCGCGCGGCCGGATCGGTGAGCAGCGAATAGAGCGCCGCCGGAGAAGCCGCCCGCAATTTTTCGCACATCGCTTGATTGCGCAAAAGACGCGAGACCCGCGCCAACGCTTTCAGATGTTCGGCGCCTGCCGCTTCCGGCGCCAGCAGCACAAAAAACAAATCCACCGGCAGATCGTCCATCGCTTCGTATTCGACGGGCGTATCCAGCCGCGCGAACAGGCCGGTCATGTGCGTGATGCCGGAAAGCCGCCCATGCGGAATGGCGATGCCCTGCCCCATGCCCGTGGAGCCGAGCTTCTCACGTTCCGAAAGCGTCTCGACGATCAGCTTGTCGGCAATGCCGGTAAGCCTTGAGGCGCGCAGCGACAGTTCCTGCAGGACCTGCTTTTTGCTCGACGCTTTGAGGTTGGGCACCACAGCGTCAGGCGACAACAAATCGGAGATTTCCATGGGCGTGTTATTCGGCGCGTTCGGCGCGCGCTGACGAACGGTGATGATTCTTGAGGCGGCGCGCATAACGGCGCACGCGCTTCTCAAGTTTTTCGATCGCGTCGTTCGAGGATTTGTACGGATCTGCGGCGAGCCCTTGCGTTTGCAAATTCGTGCCCGAGCCGAGATGCACCGCGCAATCGGTGCGGTAGAACGCACCATCCTTCATGATGACGACATTGGCTCCGGCCATGCCGGAGAAATGCTTGCCGACCGCCACTTCGAGGCGGCGCCGGATTTGAGCCGGCAAAGCTTCGCCGATTTCGACTTGCTTACCGGAAACGCGGATGTCCATGAATCAAGCCTTCAAAACGCGTTACAACATAGGCGAAAATTCGCAAAACTCGGCACGCTTGGAAAAAGGCGGCGGACCATATGTCCGGGGTCATGGGCTGTCAACGGCTCGCCACGGAGGCCATCGAATTGCCTCCCACGTGACGCTGCCTGCGGCGTTCGACAGATGAGGGAATCCGCAAAGCTTCGCGGTATTTGGCCACGGTACGGCGCGCGATGTTCACGCCGTCATTGCCCAGCATTGTGACGATGCGATCGTCGGACAAGACATCGTTTGA
>CAIYRG010000355.1 GCA_903928515.1 uncultured Alphaproteobacteria bacterium
CCCTTTGGCGGCTTCCATCCATGGGATAGAGCCGCCATCGTTCGTTTTTGGGCTGGCGAGGTCGAGGGCATTACAACTCCGCGACGAATCCAAAGTTACCAGCGCCAGCCGCCGTGCTTATCAATTCGCACGAGACGCCCACGGTTTGCGACGCCGCTGTTTTGAAGCTGATCGCTCCAAGCGTGGTGCTGGTGTTGCCAACCTGGATCAAAGCGAATGGCGTTGCTAGGACGATTGGCGTGTAAGGCGTCAGCCCAACCTGCACTTTGAAGGTAGTGGCCGACAAGTTGCCAAGGTCGATTGTCGGCGTAACGCGCATCGCGGATGGCAGAGCATACGCCACCGAGCAAGTGGAGGTCGTGTCGGCATATCCACCAGGGCTTTGGAGCAAGCCGGCAGTGTTGGCCTCGTTGATGCGCCAGTAATAGCGATACTGGAGCAGCGCTTCCAGCCCCGCCGCGCGCCGCGCGAACGACTTCATCCGGTTATCGTTGAGATTGTATGCCGCTCCAGCCGTCCCAGCGAAGGCGGTCACAGCCGGGTTGGCTGTAAACGCAGCCTTGGCGAACTCGAACCAATCGGTCGCGGTTCCCGTGCCGACAGGCGTATAGCAGATGGAGACGCCGATTTCGAGCGCGCCAACCGGGATCGGGACAGCGACACCGTAACGACCCCATGTGGTCGTGATCGGGATAAGATAGCCGGCCGTTCCGCCAAGGTTCGCTTGACCAGTCCAAGCCGTGGTGCCCGAGCCGCCCGTGGCGTTCAGGCCATAGGCCATCTTGGTCGCGCCTTCGTCGACAACCGTCCCGGTGCTGACATAGACCGCGAGATTGCTCGAGGCGGCGGAGAAGGTCGATCCGGCCTTGGCGTCGAAGGCGAACTCCGCCGTCTGGCCTTGGAAGCGAACAGCGTTCGCGCCCTCCAAAACCTGCGAGGTGCAAATCTGCGCCACGCCGGTCAATGATCCCTTGTTGATGCGGTAGGAAGCAGTCACGCCAACCGGAATATCGCTCGCGCCGGTTTGCTGCGTCATCGTGGTTGGTGTGGACGTTCCGCCCCAAGTGAACCAACGATCGGCGCCATATGCGACATAATAGGTCGAGGCTGACGTGGAAACCGACGTGCCGCGCTGGAACAGATTGGTGGAGAAGTCTCCACCAATCAGCGCGTTGTCATAGTTGCCGCCGAACAGCGTCGAGCCATATCCGCCGACCTGAGCCGCCGTGGCGTAATAGTTCCCAGCCTGCGGGAAGCCGCCGACAACATCCTGAAAGGCGTCGTTCGGCCCGATCGACTGGACAAGCGGCGCGTTCGGAACGAGATTACCGCCCGCATTGGTCTGAGCCAAGGCTCCAGCGGCGAGGCCAATCGCGGCCAGGATGCCGAGTAGCTGATACCTGATCTTCATTTCAGTCTCCTGTGATCGCGATTAGCGAACCCTATACCAAACAGTTCCGGCGGCGGTGTATTGCCACGCCTGAGAACCGCCAGCCGTGAGATTGCTGGCGGTGTTCAGGCTGTTGGCGATCGTCGAGCTATCGGTGGTCGCCACGGTGATGGTTCCAGAGAAATTCGAGCCCGTCACGTTGGCGACGGCGAACCTGAAGCCATCAGCTGGAGAGGGCGGCATATCGACGGTGAGGGTGGTGGCCGCGCCGGTTAGGAGCAGGTTCGCGGCGGCGACCGTTGTGACAACGGTTCCGGTGGTCGAGGCGGAAATCTGATAGCCAAGACCATTTCTGATGACATTGACAGGGACCGTGGTGATGCGCGGCCCGCCATTGTCCACCGTGATATATTCCGTCCCAACGAGCGAGGTCAGGATCAGAACGCCGGTCTGATAGACGGAGGGAGCGGCCGCCAGCGCGACGCTTATCGCGAAAGCGGCGATGAGCGCGGCGACGATCTTCGCGAGGATGTTTTTCACCGTGCGGCTCCTATGCGAGTTGATTGAGCCCGAGAACCGTCGCGGCGGCGCCGGTCGTCGAGATGCGGTAGTTAATCGTCCCAGATGTGTAGGCGGTGCAGTTCCATCGATATAACACGCCCTGCTCCGGCTCCGCGAATGTGAAATCGACTGGAGCGACCGTGCCTCCCGTGACCTGGGCGATTGTCCCAGGCGTGATGTTCTGCCAATTACAGACAACCCACGTATTGCCGCCATCGAACGATCGCTCAAGCTGAACGGTCCCACTGAACGTGACGGCGGCTCCGGTGAAGATAGCGCCAGCATCAGTTCCGGCGGAGGGGATTCCGGCCGCCGCGAGCGCGAACTGGAAGAATTGTGGATCACCATTCGGCGAAGATGTGGGAGTCACGTTCACGGATGAAAGCTGGACGGTCCCGCCTTCCTGGATAAACCCCAGCGCGCCGGCGGGAGACGAAAGCGGAAAACCGCCGATCGGCGTCGCTGGGACAGGCGTTCCAACAACCGTCAACCCAGCGGCCGGCAGGCCAGGGCCAGTGACGGTAGCGCCCTTAAGCCATGTCACATCCGGAAGGCCTATGATCTGGCCATTCGGCAGGAGCGTGCCGGGATATGTCAATGTGGGAAGGGAGGCATTAAAATTGGTGCTGGAAAGCCCTCCGATGGTCGAACCAGGCGGGAGCAATCCCTTCGGGCTATAGATCGATGCGCCATTGGCGAGGCCGGTCGCCGAAGCGATGCTGGCGGCGATTGACGCGGCTGAGACGGTCAGCGCGGTGTTGATCGAGGCGTAAAGCAGGGCGTTCGCCGGCCCCATGACGGGGAACGGCAGACCAGGCCCAACGCCAGCG
>CAIYRG010000356.1 GCA_903928515.1 uncultured Alphaproteobacteria bacterium
CAGCACTTCGGCTCAAAACGCTTTTGGCCACCAAGGCGCCGTAAAGAATTGCGATCACGCCGGCGGCGAGAACGAGAAGAAGCTGCAAGCTCATGGTCGGTCCTATTGTCTGTTCGACAGAAGTGCGGGTAACGCCGCCCCAACGGCGCGAATGCCGCCGGCCCACGAGTCTCGCGGGCGCGGGAACATGCCAAAAGCTTGCCCCGCAAGCAACGTTCAAATGTCCGCTTTTTGGGCAGATTCGCGCCCCGATCAGGCACGGCGCGGCGACGGGAGCCGTCGCTTAGAGGCTATTTGCCCCGCAACGAGGTGATCGAAACTTCGTTGAATTTGAGGTCCGTCACGGTTCCGGCGGGGAGCACCGTGTTCATGCGGTCCATCAGCCGGGGCTTCAAGGCTTCCACATCCACCGTGTTGGGATCGCCGTCTTTGGCGATGGTGCCGTGGTTTACCTCGCGCAGGAAGGCATCCTGCAAAAACGCCACCTTGGCGCGAATATCCACCACTTTGGCCGGTGAGGCGGGCATCAGGGCGACCGTGATGTAGGCGTAGTTCGTCAGCTTCCCGTCCACGATCATGGGGGCAAAGAAGGGCGGCAGTTCCACCGCCGATATGCCGCCGGACTTATCGTCCTTTGGCGCGTCCTCGGCGTGAGCTGCCAGCGGCGCGCCGCAGATAAGACCGAGACAGAAAAGCGCGAGCAGATGAAACCGGGTTGCCATGCCCCGACTATGCCAAGACCCAGCTAAGGGATGGTTACCGGCGAACATTCTTTAGAAATGGACGAAACCAGCATGGGTTAGCGGGATATCCTCACCCTGGACATCCAGAAAAACCACCCCCTCACCCTTCTCCACCCGTCCGATCCGGGTCAGAGCCACCCCGGCCACCTTGGCGGCAGCAGCGAGCGCAGGCTCGTGGGCGGCCGGTGCGGTGAGCGCGATCTCGTAGTCGTCGCCACTGGTCACGGCTCTCAGCGTGGCCTCGCTCCCCCACAGAGCCCTTAGTGCGGCAGATAGAGGAATCGATGCCGCATCGATGGCGATGCGAACACCTGAGGCGTCAGCGATATGCCCGAGGTCGGCGACAAGACCGTCCGAAACATCAAGAGATGCGTGTGCGAAGCCGAGCAGGCTTGGGCCAAAGGCGACACGCGGTTCCGGCAGAAGGTAGCGCGCGCCCAATCCGTCGCGATGGCTTGGCGCCAGCGCCGCCCCCTCGCCTTGGCGAATCGCCAAGCCGCCACCCGCATCTCCTATGGTGCCGGTGACGAACACCGCATCACCTGGTTTCGCGCCGCTGCGCCGAACAGCGCGGCCCTCCGGCACGGTTCCTAAGGCCGTAATAGCGAGCGTGAGCGGCCCTGGCGTGGAAGTGGTGTCGCCGCCCAGGAGAGAGACCGAGAAAATATCCTGATCCTGCGCCAACCCGCGCGCGAAGACCGCGACCCAATCCTCGCGCCAATCGCGCGGCAGAGACAGCGCCAGCAGATAACCCACGGGCGTCGCGCCCTTGGCGGCGAGATCGGAGAGGTTCACCCGCAATGCTTTGCGTGCGATCAAATCGGGAAGATCGTCTTCAAAGAAATGCACACCCGCGACGAGCGCATCCGTGGTGACGACAAGCTCCTGCCCCGGCGGCACACGCAATGTGGCGACATCGTCGGTGAGATTCGCTGCACCTTCGGCCTTTTCGGCAAGCGGCGCGAAGTACCGCGCGATCAACGCGAACTCTCCAACTTTTTGCTGAAGATATCGCCGCGCCGCGTCGTCGCTCATTTGTGCAAGCGCGCTTTCTCGCGGTCGTGCAAACGCGCCGCCGCTTGCACCGGCCAATCGGAGAAATCGGTGGGATCATCGTTCAAGGCATGATGGGCATGCAGCGCCCATTGGTCATCCGCCAACGCTTCACGCGCGATGGCAACGATATCGGCCTTGCCGCTCGCCACGATCTCTTCGGCTTGCTTCGCTTCCGTAATCAGCCCGACGGCGATGGTTTTAATATCGGCATCGCGCTTCACGGCTTCGGCGAATGGCACTTGATAGCCAGGCCCCGGCGTGACCACGCGCTTGGGCGTGCCGCCGCTCGATGAGCAATCGACAATATCGACGCCGC
>CAIYRG010000357.1 GCA_903928515.1 uncultured Alphaproteobacteria bacterium
ATAGTGTTTGGTCGCGTCTTTCGCGGTGTCGATCGGCAATATCTTTTCCGAAAAAATCGCCACCGCCTCTTCCGGCGTTGCCGCAAGGCGATAGAGTGTTTTCAAATTCGCACCCACAAAGCCTTCCGCGATCATGTGATCGATCAGCGCTTCGAACGGCGCGAAATAATTCTTAACGTTCACCAGCACGATCGGTTTCTCATGCACATCCAGCTGCGCGCCGGTGATCACCTCGGCCAATTCATCCAGTGTACCGACGCCGCCGGGCAGCACGGCGAAGCCATCGCACGCCGCCATCATGCGCGCCTTGCGCTCGTTCAATCCTTCCGTCACCACGATCTCGGACACCACATCCAGCGGCGGCTCGATGTGGCGCAGGAAGTGCGGGATGATTCCCAAAATCTTGCCGCCGCCTTTGGAAACCGCGCTTGCCACCGTGCCCATCAGGCCCAGCCGGCCACCGCCGAACACGAGGTTGAAGCCTGACGCTGTCAAAGCGACCCCAAGCTGCTCGGCGGCTTGCCGGTAGGCCGGGTCTTTCCCGAAGGACGAGCCGCAAAACACGCAGATCGCCGGGATATTGTTGCGTTTGGCGGGGGAGGGGGCGGCATAGCCGGGAACGGTGTCGGTCATGGCGGACAAGGGCTCGAACACTCAACAGGTGGCGGCAGGGGCGCTATTGAAGCACAGGGTATAGGCCCCTAAACAGGGTCCGGGAAGAACGCGCGCGAAGGGCTACCGCCCATTTTCGCCGCGAACAACGACAAAGACGGCTATTCGAAAAAATGTCCTACACGCGCCAATTGAGCCACGAACCCGGCTCGTCCGGCATGCCCAGCATCGAGCCGCTGCTCGCTCTCATGCCATATCTCTGGCCGAAAGACCGGCCGGATCTGCGCAAGCGCGTGGTCATCTCGATGATCTTCCTGGTGCTGGCGCCCTTCGTCACCGTGGCCGCGCCGTATTTCTTCAAGATGGCGACCGACCGTCTGAAGGGCAGCCCTGAAGATATCGCCATCATCATTCCGTTATCGTTGATCGTTTCTTATGGCGTCGCGCGCATCATGATGCAGGCCCTCGCGCAATTGCGCGACGCGGTGTTCGCCGATGTTTGCTATCACGCGTTGCGTCAGGTGGCGGTCGAAACCTTCCACCACATGCACGCGCTGTCGCTGCGGTTTCATCTGGAGCGCCGCACCGGCGGTCTATCGCGCGTCATCGATCGCGGCACCAAGGCCATCGACCGCTTGCTGACGCTCGCCATCTTCAACATCTTCCCCACGCTCATGCAGGTAGTTTTGATCTGCATTATCATGGCGACGATGCACAACATCTGGTTTCTCGTCGCCACGCTGGCGATGATCGCTGCCTACGTGCAGTTCACGTTCGCTATCACCAAGCGGCGCATCGATATTCGCCGCCAGATGAACGAGAGCGACAACGAGGCCAACACCAAGGCCGTCGACAGCCTGCTAAATTACGAGACGGTGAAATACTTCAACGCCGAGATGCATGAAGAAAAGCGCTTCGACTCGGCGATGAAGAAATATGCCGATGCTTCCATTATCACGCAGAAATCGCTGTCCTATCTGAACACCGGGCAGTCGGTGATCGCCTCGCTCGGCCTTATCGCCGTGATGGCGCTCGCCGCTATGGGCATTAAAGACGGCTCTCTGAGCGTCGGCGATCTCGTTTTCGTGAACGGCCTGCTGATACAGCTTTTTATCCCGCTGAACCTGCTGGGCACGGTCTATCGCGACATTTCACAAGCTCTCATCGACATGGAAACGATGTTCGGCCTGCTGCACCGGCCGCAGGAAATTTCCGACAAGGCCGATGCGAAGCCGCTGGCCGTTGCGGGCGGCGAGGTGCGTTTCGACAACGTCGTGTTCTCTTACGAACCCGACCGCGTGGTTTTGAAAGGCATCAGCTTCACGGTGCCGGCTGGGAAAACGGTTGCCGTTGTCGGCCCGTCGGGGGCCGGCAAGTCCACCATCTCGCGCATCCTGTATCGCTTCTACGACATCCAATCCGGCACGGTGACCATCGATGGCCAGGATATTCGTGATGTGAGCCAAGCGAGTTTGCGCGCTTCCATCGGCATCGTTCCGCAGGACACCGTGCTGTTCAATGACACAATCCGCTACAATATCGGCTATGGCCGGGTGGGCGCAGGCGAAGACGAAATTCTCGAAGCTGCCAGGCTGGCGCAGATCGATCCGTTCATTCGCCAGCTGCCGGGTGGCTATGCCAGCATGGTCGGCGAGCGCGGGTTGAAGCTTTCGGGTGGTGAGAAACAGCGTGTGGCCATCGCCCGTACCCTTCTCAAGAACCCGCCGGTACTGTTGCTGGATGAAGCAACCTCGGCACTCGACACGCACACCGAGCGCGAAATCCAATCGGCGCTGAAAACCGTGTCGCAGAACCGCACGACGCTGGTGATCGCGCACCGCCTTTCCACCGTGGTTGATGCCGACGAAATCCTGGTGCTCGATCAGGGCCGCATCATAGAGCGTGGCCGCCACGACGATTTGATCGCGCAGAACGGGGCTTACGCCTCGATGTGGAATCGCCAGAAGGAAGCCGCCGAAGCGCGTGAGCGTTTGCAGGCCGTGGAAACCGACGCGGGCGATGTGAAGGATGAGTTGGTCGAAGTCGCTCACCGCATGGCGGTGGCGGGTGGCAAAGAGTAGGGCGGTCTTAAAAATGGCTGTCGCCACAAACGACAATGGCCCGCGACGAGCGCTGGCCATGATCATTTTGTGACGATTTCTTAGCTCAGTTCGATCCGGTCGACTTCCACGCCCTTCATGCCTTGGCGTGTGGAGAAGCGAACCTTCTGATCCGGCGCCAGCGTGGACACGCCCGAACGGCGCAAGGCGCTCGCATGGACGTAAACATCCGTGGAGCCGTCCTCCGGCACGACGAAGCCGAAGCCCTTCTGCTCGTTGAAGAACTTCACGTGGCCGCCGCCCATCGGGCCGGAAGGTTGGTCGTTGCCGCGACAGCCGCCGCCGCGTGGCGCACCACCACCAAAGCCGCCGCTGTCACGATCACGGAAACCACCACCGCCGCCGAACCGATCACCACCGCTGTCGCGGTCCCGAAATCCGCCACCGCCGAAGCGGTCGCCGCCGCGATCGCGGAAGCCGCCGCCACCGAACCGATCTCCGCCGCTGTCGCGATCACGGAAGCCGCCGCCGCCGCGTGGTGCACTGCCGCCCATGGGCTGTGCACTGGCCGTGGAAAGATCGACGCTGTGAACCGTTGTCACCTGCAAGCCGCGTTGCCCTTGCGCGACATTGCACATCACGGTTGCACCCTGCGGAAGCTCTCCGCTGCTATGTGCGCCGGCAACGGCAGAGGCATGGCAGAATGCGTCGGTGCCGTTTTCAAGTGTGACGAAACCGAAACCTTTTGAACCGTTAAACCACTTCACAGTGGCTTTCTGTGGACCCGAACCGGAATGGTCTGGGGAATCAAACTGTGCCATGGAATTTGGAGCGCCCTAAATAGACATTGCCCGGCCCGCCCCGGACAACGCTGTGTGGATAGTCTGCTCCCGCTTCGCTGGTTGCGGCAAGATTTATTGATCGGTTTGCGCGAAGAACGCGGTCCCGAAATTGTGTCAGATCTGTATCAGTATATGTCGAACGCGCCGGAATGCTTCAATGTGATGCAACTCCTGCGGGTCTATTTTGATAATACGCGTCGAAGAATTCCATCATTTGTTTGTTCGCAAGCGGGGCATTGTCAATCGTCTGTGTAAAGACCATTGCGCGCGAATCTTTCGGCTCGAAGCGCGGCCAGCGGGGTAGGGCGTCGCCGTTCGGATCGCCGGCCCGCGCGAAATTCACTAGATAGCTCGTCATCGCGTCTGACACTTTGCGGTCGGTATCGGTCCACGCCCAGTTCTTGCCGCCTTGCGTGCCGAACCAGTACCAAAGCTCCGAGCCATGGAACGCGCCATAACCGCCCGGCGGCATGGCCTCTTTCAATTTCAGCGACGCCGGGATCGGCGGCTGTTGGTTGAAGAACCACATGAAGGTTGGCGCGCTTGAAGTCTCGGTGTGCAGCTTTGCCCATTTCCACGGGCCCCATCCGAAATGCCGATCGCGCGCCACCTTGTAAGAAAGATCGAGGGCTTCGGCGTCGCTGCGTGCCGGATAGAGCTTCAAGAACTCAGGCGCTTTGTCGCCGAATGTGTTCTGCGCGAAGGCGACGAAACTCTCGGCCGTTTGTATGTCCGCAATCGCATAGGGTGAGGCTTCCTGCGCGTTGAAGCCCGTCATCAAAGGCACCTTCGCCTGCTGGCTTTTGGCGAACGTCGCCTGAACGGCTTCGCGCAGCACGTTGCCATCCACGATCACTTGCCACAGGCCGCGGCCGCCATACATTTTCTCCGGCGGGATGGCGCGCATTTCATCCAGCGTCTTTGCGCCCAGGTCTTCCATCAACTTCGCGCCCTGCGCTTCACCTTGCGCGCGCGTCCATTGCACGCCGCCATTGCCGCCGTTCAGGCGCTGGCCCGCACTTCCGATGGCGCGGTGGAAGAGCCCGCGCGCGGCGGGCGCGGCCATCATCGTGTTCACATCGGCAGCACCCGCCGATTGCCCGAAGATGGTCACGTTGTTCGGATCGCCGCCAAAGGAAGCGATGTTGTTTTTGATCCATTTGAGCGCGGCGATGCCGTCCATGATGCCGTAATTGCCCGATGCGCCGGATTCGGCGGTGAGCAGCGGATGCGCCATGAAGCCGAGTGCGCCCAAGCGATAGTTGAAGGTGACGACGATGGCGCCCTTGGCGGCCACGCCGTCGCCTTCGGAAATCGGGTGCGAGCCCGCGCCGACGCGATGCGCACCGCCATAGAACCAGAGGATGACGGGAAGTTTCTCGGACGCTTCTTTCGCCGGCGTCCAAACATTCAGATAGAGGCAGTCTTCCGATTGGCCGCACTCGGCGCGGCCTTCGGAGAACGAGAGCAGCCGCATGATCTGATCATCGGCGAGCTTCGGCTGCATGCAGGCAGGGCCATAATGATCGCAGGCCTTCACGCCGCTCCATGGCACAACCGGCTGCGGCGCTTTCCAGCGCAGGTTTCCAACAGGGGGGGCCGCGAAGGGAATGCCTTTGAAGACGCGGCTTTTGCCATCGGTGCTGTTCGTGCCGGTGATCAAACCACCTTCAACGTGAACGGGTTCTGCGAGCATGGTGTTCCCTTAGCTTTGGTTGCGGCCATTTTCGCCGCTTTCGTGTTCTCGTCCAATAAAAAGGGCGGCGAAGCTTTCGCATCGCCGCCCTTGGAATGTCGCGCGAGCGGGGTGATTACTCCGCCGCGATGCGCATCGGCTCTGCAAAGCGTTCGGCCAAATCCTTGTAGACTTTGCCGTCCTGCATGATCAGCGCGATCTTGTCCTTTTCCTGGAGCAGCTTGAGGTTCGCCAGCGGGTTGCCGTCGATCAGCAGGATGTCGGCGAGATAGCCTTCCTTGATCAGGCCCAGCTCATCGCCCATGCCCATCAATTCGCCGCCCCACTTCGTCGCGGCGACCATCGCTTCGGCGGGAGAATATCCGAACTGCGTGTGAAACAGTTCGATGTCGCGCGCATTGCGGCCATGCGGATTGTGCGGGAAGCCGTAATCGCCGCCGGGCAGGCAGCGCACGCCGCGCTTGCGCAATTCCGGGATGACGCGGGTTTGGCCGGCCATCATCTGGAACGCGCCGATCTGCTCGGCCTGCTCGCGCGTCGGGAAGCGGTCGTAAGCATCGGCCATCAGAACGCCGATGCACGGGCCGACAAACAGCGTGTCCTTCTTCGCTTCCATCATGTCGATGGTTTCTTCGTCGGCGAAGTTGGCGTGATAGATGATGTGGAAATCGTGCTTCACGGCCAGCTTCAGCGCTTCGGGCTGATACGAATGGCACGACAGCCACACGCCGGCGTCATGCGCGATCTTGGAGATGACTTCCAATTCCTGGTCGCCGTAATTGATGATGTGCCACTTGTCGACGACAGTCGCGCCGCGGCCATCGAGCACCATTTTCATGGAGTCGACGCCGAGGTCGATCATGTCTTGTGCGAAGCGCTTGGCTTCTTCCATCTGCGGGCCGAATTCCAAACGCTCGCCGGATGCGTTGCGTTCGAACGAGGAGGCGATCAGACGCGGGCCGGGCACGTAGCCGGCTTTGATCTCGTCGCGCAGCGCCACTTCGATGGCGGGGCGCGTCGCGCCGCCCGAATAGGCGCCGGTGAAGCCGTGATCGAGCAGCACTTTGGCGTTGTGCGTGGCGATGAATTGGTGGCGTTCGGGCACCGGCATCCATTCGCGCTCGATGCGGTCTTCCGACGAGGTGAAGCAGAGATGCGAATGGCTTTCGATCATGCCGGGCATCAGCGTCATGCCCTGGGCGTCGATCACGCGCGCGCCATCGCGGGCGAGTTGCTGGCCTTGGCCGCGGGCGACAGCGGTGATGCGGTTGCCTTCGACCTTCACCTCGCCGGGGAAGGGCTGCGAACCGGTGCCGTCGAAAATCGAGACATTCGTGAAAAGTGTGGCGGCCATGGGAGTCTCCTTATTCCGGGCGGATAATCCCGTTTCGGCAGGTCAAAGTCAAAGGCTTCTAAACTGGGGTTCCGTGACGGAATGTGCCGCTATCGGGCCGAATTTGCAGGGTTGAAAACCGCCGCTTCTGCCCGTGGCAACGCCGCTCGTGCTGATTCCGCTCGCAAAAAATGCGAAGGCGGAATTCGGGCGCATCACACCGAAGAGCACAGCTTATGCCAAATACCGCGAATATGTTTCCCGCGCGACGGCGGAAGATTTCGTCCGGCTCGTGACGCTTTAGGCGATCCCGGCCTTGATGCGCGAGGGCGAAAGCGGCGCGCGGCGAAAGCGAATGCCGGTTGCTTCGAACACCGCATTGTTGATGGCCGCCGACATCGGGCGCATCGTGCTTTCGCCGGCACCCGAAGCTTTCGCGGATTGGCTGCCCAGCAGCACGATGTCGACCACCTCCGGCGCGTCCATGACATCGAGGATCGGGTAGCTGACCCAATCCACGCTGGCCACGTTTTCCGGCGTGAAGTTCACTTCTTCCCAGATCGTTCGGCTGATGCCTTGCACGACATTGCCCTCGATGCAGCGCCGCAAAGCATCCGGATTGACGATGAGGCCGCAATCATGCGCCACCGTCACACGGCGCACCCACACGCGCCCTGTGCTTTTGTTCACTTCCACATCGGCGACAATCGCGACTTGGGTGGGATAAGGATCGTTCGCGGTGTGTATGGCGTAGGCGATACCTTGGCCTGTCGAAATATCGCCGTTCTGCGTGCGGCGTGCACCGGCGGGGCCGGTTTTCCATCCGGCTTTGTCGGCGGCCGCTTTGATGACGGCAGCAGCGCGCGCGCCCGACGGTTCTTTCAAATAACGCAGACGGTATTCCACCGGATCGGCATTCGCAGCCAACGCCAATTCATCCATGAAGGATTCGCTCGCGAATTGAATCTGCGGCCCAGACGGATCG
>CAIYRG010000358.1 GCA_903928515.1 uncultured Alphaproteobacteria bacterium
CGTGGTGGACGGCAAAATCCACGCGATCGGCGGACGCGGCCCCGATCTGAAAACCCTCAACTTCCATCAGGTCTTCGATCCGGCGACCAATCAATGGAGCATCGCCGCACCGTTACCGGTGGCGCGCGATCATCTCGCCGTTGTGGTGGCGGAAGGAAGAATTCACGTCATTGGCGGGCGCACCGATCAATACACGCAGAACACCGCCTATCACGATATCTATGATCCCAAGTCGAACACGTGGGGTGCTGGCGCAGCCATGCCTACGCCGCGCTCATCCACTGCGGCTTCGCTGCTAGGCCAAGAGATCGTGGTGTTCGGCGGGGAGTGCAATGCGCAGGGCTACAAAACATACGACGTCGCGCAAGGCTTCGATCTCAAAACCAAAAGCTGGCGGGAATTGCAATCTGCGCCCACGGGCGGCCGTCATGGCTTCGGTGCGGCCACGGTGAATGACACGATCTATGTCGTCGGCGGCTTGAAATCGTGCGGCGGTGAAGATGCCACGTCTGAGACCTGGGCATTTCGTCTGCCGTAGGCGCAAAGATCCCGATTACTTCTTTTCGTTTTCTCTCTCGTAAAGCCGGTTCGAGATTTGCTCCATCACCGCCTGGAAACTGGGCGCCTCATAAACCGCGTCGCCTGTGGGTTTGTCCGCGGGCCATTTGCAGACCACGTCGTGAATATATGCGCCCGTCGAGTCCGGGCCCAATGCGTTCCAATCCAAGGAATAGCCAGGCGAAGAGGGGCCGTATTCGTCCTCGAGCGTGCCACCAGCGAGATGGCTCACCGACGACACTTTGCGCCAGCGCTCCGTCGAGCAATCGACTTCCATAATGTTGTCGACCCACAGGGTGAACACGCCGATGTCGGCCAGGTGGAAGCGCTTGATCGTGTTTGGCTGGTCGGTGATCGTTGCCGGATCGAGCAGGATCGCATGGCCATCGTCGGTGACGTCGAGCACATAGAAATCCGCAGCACACGCAGGGCCTACGCTCACCAGGGCACAGAGGCCAAAGGCCATAAGAAACTTCCGCATGTAACATCCCTTATTTGGCGTCGCGGACATTCCAGCCTCCACCATAGGGGTGATTTCGCACGAAGCGCGAACCCTGTCGTCAGGCAATCTCAGAGCCGCCAATTGCGACAAAAGCGCGCCGTTAACGCCTGCAACGCTTCAGAAACATGCAAGCCGGCGCATCGCGGCAACGCCTCGTAAGGCAAAGAAATGTTCCGTGAATTGCGCGGGGGCTCCTTCGGATGCTAGGCCCGCAACATGACAGATGCACCGAAGCCCATCGCCTTTATCGACCTCCAAGCCCAACGCGCGCGCCTCGGCGCACCGCTCGATGCCGCCATCCAGGCTGCCGTCGCCAGCGGCCAGTGGATTCTGGGCCCGCCGGTGGTGCAGCTCGAAGAACAGCTCGCGTCCTTTGCCGGTACGAAACATGCCGTGTCCTGCGCCAATGGCACCGACGCGTTGCTGATCGTTTTGAAGGCCTGGGGCATCGGCCCGGGCGACGCGGTGTTCGTGCCGGCCTTCACGTTCGCGGCGACGGGTGAGGTTGTGGTGCTCGCGGGCGCCACGCCGGTGTTCGTCGACGTGCTGCCCGACACCTTCAACATGGACCCAGTCTCGTTGGAGGCCGCCATCGCCAAGATCAAAGGCGAGGGCAAGCTCAAGATGAAGGCGGTAATCCCGGTCGATCTGTTCGGCCAGGCGGCCGATTACCGCCGCATCGTGCCCATCGCGAAGGCCGCAGGTC
Organism: uncultured Alphaproteobacteria bacterium; assembly: GCA_903928515.1. Taxonomy (GTDB): domain Bacteria; phylum Pseudomonadota; class Alphaproteobacteria; order Micropepsales; family Micropepsaceae; genus CAIYRG01. The sequence continues at coordinate 1,767 of CAIYRG010000358.1, forward strand.
TGAAAGTTCTCTGCGATGTCGCGCAAGGCTTCGGCGCCACGCTCGACGGCACGCGCAGTGCTGCGCTCGGCGATGCCGCCGCCACCAGCTTCTTCCCGGCCAAGCCACTGGGCTGTTACGGCGATGGCGGTGCCGTCACCACCAACGATGCGGAACTGACCGAGATTCTGAAATCCGTCCGCATGCACGGGCAGGGCGAAGACCGTTACGAGCATGTCCGCATCGGCGTGAATTCGCGCATGGACACGATCCAGGCTGCGATCCTTCTGCAGAAGCTGAAAATCTTCGCCGATGAAATCGAGAAGCGTGATGCGGTCGCGCAGCGCTATAACGCCAAATTGGCTGGTGGCCGGTTGCGCGTGCCGCATGTCATCAAAGGTGCGAAATCGGTCTGGGCGCAATACACGCTGGTGGTGGATGGCGGCACAAAAGTCGATCGCGCCAAGATTCAGAACGATCTGAAGGCGCAAGGCGTGCCCACGGCGGTTTACTATCCGATCCCGCTCTCGGCGCAGAAGGCGTATCGCGAATTTCCGGGCGTGCCGACGCCGGTGAGCAATGCGCTGTCAAACCAAGTGTTCAGCCTGCCGATGCATCCCTATCTGGATGAGGCCACCCAAGACCGCATCATCGCCGCGGTGTTGAAAACGACGCGCTAATGGGGAAGCCCACGATCACGTGCGAAACACACGGTCTTCAAGACGAGACGTGGGTTTGTCAGCACATCGTCGCTGGGCTGGAAAATCGCAAGCGAGTCGGTTTTTTCTGGACAACAGAACCCCCCGAAAATCCGCGACCGGATGCCTACTGCCATGCCTGCAATGAGCGCGTAAAACTCACCAACGGGGAATGGATCGGCGCAGCACTCGAGCACCTAGAACCCAAATGCTTGTGCGGTGGATGCTACGATTTGGCCAAGAAATTTCACTCAGGCGAAAATCCCTGGTCGTAGCGTGATCGGTCGCTGCTTGGCGGCGCCAACCGACCAATCAGCTCCGCCCGTACGTATCTTCAAACCGCACGATGTCGTCTTCGCCAAGATAGCCGCCCGATTGCACTTCGATCAGGCGCAGCGGAATCATGCCGGGGTTTTCCAAGCGATGCTTGGTGCCCAGCGGAATGAAGGTGGATTCGTTCTCGTTCAGCAGAAACACCTTGTCGCCGCAGGTCACGCGCGCCGTGCCTTCCACCACAGTCCAATGCTCGGCGCGGTGATGGTGCATTTGCAGCGATAATTTGCCGCCCGGCTTCACGGTGATGTGCTTCACCTGGAAGCGGCTGCCGGTGTCCAGGCCGCGATAATCGCCCCACGGGCGGAACACTTGCGTGTGCGCCAGATATTCGCTGCGGTTGCCGGCTTTCAACTTGTCGACGATCACGCGCACGTCTTGCGCGCGGTTCTTGTCGGCGATCAGCACCGCGTCGTCGCTCACCACCACCACGAGATTGTCGACGCCCACCAGCGCCACCAATCCCTTGTCGGCGCGGATGTAGGAATCTTTGACATCATGGGTGATCACATCGCCGGAAATCGCGTTGCCGTTCTCATCATGCGTGCCGATATCCCACAATGCGGCCCATGAACCGATATCGTTCCAGCCGATATCGGCGGGCACGATCGCGGCGCGCTCGGTCTTTTC
>CAIYRG010000359.1 GCA_903928515.1 uncultured Alphaproteobacteria bacterium
AAGCCAAGGAGGGCGATAACGCGGCTGGGAAACCAGCCGCGTTATTTTGTTTCGCGGTCGCTGAGATCTTAGGCGACTTCGGCGCTGGCCCGTTTGCGCATATGCGGCACCAGGGCGCGCTTACGCAGACGGATCGATTCCGGCGTCACTTCGACGAGTTCGTCGTCTTGGATGTAGGCAATGGCCTGCTCCAAGGTCATCGGCGTGATCGGCGTCAAACGCAGCGCTTCGTCCTTCGACGTGGTGCGAATGTTGGTGAGCTGTTTCGCCTTCAACGGGTTCACATCGAGATCGTTGTCTCTGGAGTGTTCGCCGATGATCATGCCCTGATACACTTTCGTGTTGGCCAGGATGAACAGCTTGCCGCGCGGCTCCAGATAGAACAGCGCATACGTCACCGCTTCGCCGTCGCCGGTGGAGATCAGCACGCCGTTGCGGCGGCCTTCGATTTCGCCCTTATGCGGCGCGTAATCGTGGAACATGCGGTTGATAACGCCGGTGCCGCGCGTGTCGGTCAGAAATTCGCCGTGATAGCCGATGAGGCCGCGCGACGGCGCGTGGAACACGATGCGCGTTTTGCCGGCACCCGTCGGACGCATGTCCTTCATCTCGCCCTTACGGAGCGAAACCTTCTCGATGACGATGCCGGTATAGGGATCGTCGACGTCGATCGTGACTTCTTCGATCGGCTCCATCTTCTCGTGCGTTTCTTCGTCGGTGCGGAAAATCACGCGCGGACGCGAGATCGCCACTTCGAAGCCTTCACGGCGCATGTTTTCGATCAGCACGCCCAACTGCAATTCGCCGCGGCCCGACACTTCATAAGACGAGTCGCCCGCTTCGCGCACTTTGATCGCGACATTGCCTTCGGCTTCGCGGAACAGGCGGTCGCGAATGACGCGGCTTTGCACCTTGCTGCCTTCGCGGCCCGCGAGCGGCGAGTCGTTCACCGAAATGGTGATCGCCAGGGTCGGCGGATCGATCGGATGCGCGGGCAACGGCTTGTCGACGCTAATGTCGCAGATCGTGTCGGCAACGGTGGTGCCTTGCAGACCGGCCAGCGCGATGATGTCGCCGGCTTCGGCGCGTTCCACCGGCACGCGTGCCAAGCCGCGGAATGCCAGCAGCTTCGTGGCGCGCGAACGCTCCAGTTCCTTGCCGTCGGCGGAAAGCGATTTGATCGGGCGATTGATGCTGATGGAGCCGGTCTCAACGCGGCCCGTCAGGATGCGGCCCAGATACGGATCGGCTTCCAGCGTCGTTACCAGCATCGTGAACGGATATTCGTCCCCCGACTTTTCCGCAGGCTTGGGCTTCGGCACATCGGCGACGATGCGACGGAACAGCGGGATCAAATCCTTGCGTTCGTCTTTGAGATCATCGACCGCCCAGCCGCTGCGGCCCGAGGCGTAGAGCACATGGAAATCGAGCTGATCGTCATTGGCCTCTAACGCCAGGAACAGATCGAAAATGGATTCGAGCGTTTCCTCGGGCTGTGCGTCGGAACGGTCGATCTTGTTGATGACGACGATCGGCTTCAATCCCAGCTTCAAGGCTTTGGAGAGCACGAACTTCGTTTGCGGCATGACGGACTCGGCGGCGTCCACCAACAGCACCACGCCATCGACCATCGAGAGGATACGTTCCACTTCGCCGCCGAAATCGGCATGGCCCGGTGTGTCGACGATGTTGACGCGAATGCCTTCGAATTCGACGCTGGTGCATTTCGCGAGAATGGTAATGCCGCGCTCGCGCTCCAGATCGTTGGAGTCCATTGCGCGCTCTTGAACCTGCTGGTTGTCGCGCACGGCGCCGGATTGCTTGAGGAGCTGGTCGACAAGCGTGGTCTTGCCATGGTCGACGTGTGCGATGATGGCGATATTCCGGATATCCATGGAACCTGCGGGCTCATTTTTGAGGGCTAAGGGACGCGGGGCTCAAAAGCCAAGGCGCGCGCGCGCTTCATATAGTGTATCGGCCCCTTTGGGCAATCACCGTTTCGCAGTTGCGATAACGGGCCGCAACCTGGCGAGGGGTCAGTTTACTCTGCCGCGTGGGCTGCGGGCACCAATCCGACCAGGAATTGCTCAGTAGAAGAGCGCCAGGACCGGGTTTCCGCGAAGGTCCGGCAGGTTTGGGGCGAAAGGGTTAAGGCGCTCAGGCAGGCGGCGCGCAAATCTTCGTCCAGAATGCCCACCGGAGCGCCGCCAATGACGTCACGTGGCGCCTGAACGGGATAGGCCGCCACGGGAAGGCCGCAGGCCAGGGCCTCGAGAAGCACCAAGCCGAACGTGTCGGTGCGGCTGGGGAACACGAACACATCGCTCGCCGCGTAATGCTGAACGAGTGCCGCGCCGGTCTTGGAGCCGACGAAATGTGCGGCTGGGTAGCGCGCGGCCAAATCGGCGCGCTGCGGCCCGTCGCCCACCACAAGCTTGGTGCCGGGAAGGTCGAGCTTCAAAAATGCTTCGACATTCTTCTCCACGGCGACGCGCCCGACATACAAAAAGACGGGGCGTTTCAATCCCAGCGCGTTCACGCCGTTTTCGAATGTCACGGTTTCAGACGGCGCGGGCGCGCACGGATGGAATTGCTGGACGTCGACGCCGCGCGACCACACACGCACGTGGCTGAAGCCGTGGCGTTCGAGTTCGTTCTTCAGAGAAGGCGTCGACACCATCGTGGCCGACGCCTTGGCGTGAAAGCGCCGCAGCACTTTGTAGATGAGGCTTTCGGCAATGAACGGAAACCGCGCATGCACATATTCGGGGAAGCGCGTGTGATATGAAGTGGTGAAACTGCGATGCTGCTCGATGCACAATTTGCGCGCGGTCAGGCCCAGCGTGCCTTCGGTGGCGATGTGTACCGCGTCGGGTTGAAATTCAGCGAAGGTTCGCGTCAGCGCGCGGCGCGGAAACACCGCGAGGCGAATCTCGGAGTAGGTCGGCAGCGGCACGGTGAAATGATCGGCGGGCGTGGCGAAGCGCACGTGATGGCCGAGTGTCGTCAATTCGCGGCCCAGCATTTCGAGCGTGCGCACGACGCCGTTCACTTGCGGCGTCCAGGCATCGGTCACAATCAGGATTTTCACGCCGCGCTCTCCATCGGGAGACATGAAAGAACGGAAGGGCGAGGGGCGATAGGCCATGCAATCAGGCAGCAACGGGTGCGGACCTGCGCGCCTGCGCGGGTTTGCGCAAGGCACGGGCAGTCGCAACGAAACGTTCCTGCTCGGCAGCCGAATGGACCCACTGAACGATCTCGAGTTGTCCGCCGACAGTTTCGGTGAGGGCGGTGCAGCTTTCAACCCAGTCGCCGTCGTTGCAATAGAGAATGCCGCCAATGTCCTTGATTTCAGGATGGTGGATATGGCCGCACACCACGCCGTCGGCGCCGCGATCGCGCGCCTCTTTCGCCAAGGCCTGCTCGAAGTTGGAGATAAACGAGGCCGCGTTCTTGACCTTGTGTTTCAAATAGGCCGAGAGCGACCAATAGGGCAGACCGAGCACGCGGCGCACCGCTGATACCACCGTGTTCGCCTTCAGCGCGATTTCGTAGGCGGTATCGCCCAGATGCGCGAGCCATTTGGCATAGGTCACGATGCCATCGAAGCGATCCCCGTGCATCACCAGCAATTTGCGGCCATCGGCGGTGACATGCACGCATTCGGTTTGCAATTCCACGCCCGCCAGCGTGACGCCGCAATAGGGGCGGAACGCTTCGTCGTGATTGCCGGGCACAAACACGACACGCGTGCCGTTCTTCACTTTGCGCAGGATCTCGTCGAGCACGCGGCTGTGCGCGGCCGACCAATACCAGCGGCGTGTCAGGCGCCAGCCGTCGATGATGTCGCCGACAAGGAAGAGCGTGTCGCTTTCATTGTGGATCAGGAAATCGTGCAGCAGCTCCGCTTTCGCGCCGCGCGTGCCGAGATGCGTGTCCGACACGAAGATCGTGCGGTGGCGGCGAAGCCGGGACGGCACCACAGGGGTGGCGGGTGGTGTGGAAACGGGGCCATAGGTCCGGTGCGTTGGCGGGGCATCGAACGGAAAGATGGTATTCATCGCAACTCCAACCTTCTGCAACACCCAACGCCAGGATCTTTGAACTTCTGCGCGAATCTCCTGTTCGCGCGTGTCCTCTGGGTGCCTTCTGCACATGAAGGCGGCATGGCGATTGTACGAATCTTTCACGACCGACGATGGCTCGGTTAACGCGCGATAGCGTCATCGAAACGTGCGCCGCGGAAAACCGCGATTTTGCACTGCAAGAGAGGCGGATTTTACACTGCCAGTTTTGAATAACTCCCGGAAAAGATGCCCATTTTTTGAACGGAAAAAGATCGGTTCAGCCGTAAATTTTTTCTTGATTGTGCATTAGCGAACGCGCATATTGTTGCAGCGCGGTATCGCGGCTTCCTCCCCGATACCGCTGCCCTTCCTGGGCGTTTCCTCCCTGAACTTGGCCGCTCCTCCGGGGGCGGCCTTTTTTTTACTCCAACGGGCAAATCTCACCGTTGGCCGCCCCCATTTTTAAATGCGGCGCGAAGCGCCGCGGGCGGGCGCCTTTTCGGCTGCCGAAGCTCTCGCGCGCGAATCTCATTTTAAGCGCCGCAGACGCGGGCGCGCTGGGTGGCCGGGTCAAGCCCGGCCATGGTGAGACCGGGGCAGTCTATTCCGCCGCGCGCAGGCGGGCGTTGGCGGGCAAGGCGGCTGCGCCGATATCCAGAAATTGCTCGGTGAAAATCCGCAGCCGGTCGCGGACCGATGGGAAGCCCAAGGTTTTCTCCATCAGGCCTTCGTTCAGATAGAGATCGCGATTGATCTCGATCTGCAGCGCATGAATGCCTTCCTTCGGACGGCCATACAGTGTCGTGGTGTAGCCGCCGGCATAGGGCGCATTGCGCGCCACATCGAAGCCGGCCGAGACAAGCGCGCGTTGCGCGGCGGCGGCCAATTCCACGGATGCGGAATCGCCATAACGGTCGCCCAGCACGATGTCGTGCCGCTTGGGCGGCGATGGCATGGAATGGCAATCGACGATCACCGCCACGCCGAATCGCTCCAGCGTTTCGGCCACCAGCTCGCACAGCATGGAGTGATACGGCTTGTAGAACCTACTCAAACGAAATTCCGCCTCGCGTGCATCCAGCTTGCCGCCATAGATTTCCAGCCCGTCGCGCACGATGCGCGGAATGACGCCAAGGCCAACGGCCACGCGCGCGCTGCGCGTCGCGCCATCAGGGCCACGCAACGGGTTGAACATCCCGCCCAGCGGCCCTGCACCGAACAATGCCGGATCGATCTCGTTCGGCGAGCGGTTCACATCCACGAAGGCGCGCGGGAAATTCGCGGTGATTAGCGGCGCACCGAATTGCGGCACCGCGTCGAACAATTCATCGACAAACGCATCTTCCGATTTGCGCAGATCCAGCGGCGCCAAGCGGCTTTGCGCGAGGAAGCGTTTTGGGTAGGCGCGGCCGGAATGGGGAGATGCGAACACGAACGGCGCGCTCTGCTGTGCCGGGCGGTACAGCGAAAACGGCGCTGTCATCAACGAATCCAGCACGGGGTCCGCGCCAGGGTCGTTTCGGACATAGTCCTTATTCATGCCGTCTTGCTCAGGTGAAACGGGAGCTTCGTGGTCAAGTGGATCATCCGCTGACCGAGGGATCAAGCGCGAAAGCCCGGCTGCGGCGTTAACTGGCATTTACGTTAGGCCCTTTAAAAAACGACAATTCGGAATACGGTTCCTGCGTTTCGACGCACGGGCTTGCATCCGCGTGCGAGTTGGGGGATTCCAGGCAGACATGGCGCACATTCTTCTCGCGGAAGACGACGAATCCTTGCGGCGGTTCCTGGCCTCGGCCTTGGAGCGCGCGGGTCATCAGGTGGAATCCTTCGGCGACGGTTCCGAGGCCTATGCCTGCCTGCAGCAATCGCAGTTCGATCTGCTGCTTTCGGACATCGTGATGCCGGGCCTTGATGGCATCGAACTCGCCAAGCGCGCCGCCGATCTGCTGCCGGCGCTCAAGATCATGTTCATCACCGGATTCGCCGCCGTGGCGCTGCATCCGGCCGCCCAGGCGCCCAAGCAGGCCAAGGTGCTGTCCAAGCCCTTCCACCTGCGTGAAATCGTGGCTGAAGTGGAGCGCATGATGGCGGCCTGAGGGCTGCCGTTTCGCCGCCTTTCAACTTCGCTTGCCATTCTTTCCGGGGGGGCGCTATAGAACCGCTCCCCGGACACATTCCGGGATATTTCCGCGTTCGTCGGTGGGGCGGTTAGCTCAGCGGGAGAGCACTACCTTGACATGGTAGGGGCCACTGGTTCGATCCCAGTACCGCCCACCACTTTCGAACGATGCCAATTCGAACCGAGCCTGGGGGCGCATGGGCTTCTTCGAGTGGTCCAAGATTTTCTGGGCCCTGTTCTCACCCGACAATCTGCTGGTTTGGCTTCTGGTGATTGCGGCGGGGCTGAGTTTCGCCGGCGGAACGCGCGGGCAATCGGTCTATCGCCTGTATGGCGTCGCGTTGCTGCGAATCGTGGCTGGCCTGTTCCTTCTTTTCACGCTGTTGCCGGTGGGTGAGGCTCTCGAGCGTCCGCTCGAAAACCGGTTTGCGCGCGCAGCCTACCCTGAGCACATCGATGGCATCCTGGTGTTGGGCGGCGGCGAGAACACGACTCTCTTCGCCGCGCGCGGCACGGGTGCGCAGAGTTTCCAGGAAGGCAAGCTGATTGCCGCGTCGGAATTGGCGCGGCGCTATCCGCAGGCCAAGCTCGTTTTCTCGGGCGGCGCGGGGCTTTTGTTTCGCGGCCAATATTCCGAAGCCGATGTGGTGCGCGCCATCTTCACGCAGATGGGCATGGATGTGTCCCGCGTGGAGTTCGAGAACCAATCGCGCAACACCTGGGAAAATTTGGTGTTCTCGAAGACACTGGCAAAGCCGAAGCCGGGCGAGACCTGGCTGCTGATTACGCCCGCACTGCATATGCCGCGCACCAAAGGCATCGCCGACAAGATCGGCTGGGCGATGATCGCCTGGCCGACCGATTACATCACCACGACCGCAGGCTTTGGCTGGCCGCCCTATGATGTGTTTGACAACATCGAACAGTTTGATGGCGCGCTGCACGAATGGGTTGGACTTGCCGCCTATAAGCTCACCGGCAAAATTGCCGTGTGGTTTCCCTCAAGCCGCGATCCTGTTTCATCCACGCCGGCGGACTGAGACATGGCGAGCGCCGCGCAAGATCCCGTGATGACGAAGCCCGGCCCGCTGCCGTTCAACACGCTGGTGATGGCCATCGTCATCGCCTGCTCCTTTTTCATGGAGACGTTGGATTCCACGGTGCTCGTCACCGCCATTCCGCAAATGGCGAAGAGCTTTGCCGTGCGGCCTGTCGATCTGGGCCTGTCGATCACGGCCTATGTCGTGTCGATGGCGGTGGTGACGCCGTGCAGCGCCTGGATCGCCGACCGCTTCGGCGCGCGCACGGTCTATGCGTTGGCCATTGTGCTGTTCACGGTATCGTCGGTGGCTTGCGGCATGGCGCATGGTTTCTGGCCGTTCATCGCGGCGCGTGCGGTGCAGGGCCTGGGCGGCGCGCTGATGTCGCCTGTGGGCCGCATCGTACAACTGCGCCAAACGCAGAAATCCGATCTGGTGCGCGCCATCACCATCGCGACGGCGCCCGGCCTTGTTGCCCCGGTTCTGGGGCCGCCTATCGGCGGCTTCATCACCACCTATTTCGCCTGGCCGTGGATCTTCTTCCTCAACGTGCCCATCGGCTTCATCGGCGTTTTCATGGTGTTGAAGTTCTGCCCCAACACACGTGCGGATATCCGCAAGCCGTTCGACCGCGTCGGCTTCGTGTTGAATGGCGTAGCGTTGGCCTGCCTCGTTTACGGCCTGGCCGATTTGGGCGCGTCATCCGCGTGGCAAGTGCCGGCGGCGCTCACATGTGTGGGCTTGGTGTGCGGGGTTCTTGCCATCCGCCACGCGCGGAACGTCGAGCATCCGCTGATTCCGCTGGGCACCATGCGGATAAAAACCTTCCGCCTCACCGCCGTGACGGCGGGTTTGCTGCTGCGGCTCGCTGCGTTCTGTATTCCCTTTATCCTGCCGCTGCTATTTCAGATCGGCTTCGGGATGAGCGCGTTTCTGTCCGGCCTTCTATTCCTCGGGCACACAATCGGCGATCTCTCGGCCAAATCCGTCACCGCACGGGTTCAGCGCACGCTCGGTTTCCGCAACGTGTTGATCTACTTAAGCGGTGCGTTCGCGGTGTCGTTGGCGTTGTGCGCGTTGTTCACCGCACACACGCCCTTCGCGCTGATGTTCGTGGTGCTGTTCGTGTCAGGCATTTTCCGGTCGCTGCTGTATACGGCGTTAGGGACTTTGGCCTACGCCGACATGCCACGCGAGGAGATGGGCAGCGCCTCGGTGCTGGCGGCGATGATGCTGCAATTGAACCGCGCCTTCGGCATCTCGCTGATCGCCATCGTGATGAATGTTTCGGCCGCGGCGCGCGGCGCGGCGGCGATGGGCGTTCCCGATTTCCGCATCGGCATCTTGGCCGTGGCGGTGCTCACCGGCGCATCGGTCTATTGGTGGCGGCAATTGCCGGTGGGTGTCGGCTCGGAAGTGTCAGGCCACAAAGCGTGAGGGCTTAGGCAATCGCCTCTTTGGCCGCCGGCCTTTCCTCGACCCAAAACGTCGCCTTGCGTGTCAGCTCCAACGCGTTCTTCAAGCGCAATTTGCTGCGCGCGCGGCCGCAATACACCTGCACCGTGTTGATGCTGATGTTCAGCGACTCGGCGATTTGGCGTGTGCTCAGGCCGCGGCCGAGCAGCTCAAAGATCTCAAGCTCGCGGTCGCTGAGGGTTTCCACAGGCTCCAGCGCGGAGGTCGATTTGCCGAAGCTCACGCGTTTGGCGAAGACTTGCGCCAGTGCGGGACTGACATACACGCCGCCCATGGTCACTTCGCGGATGGCCGGAATGATTTGCGTCGGGTTCGCGCTCTTCATCAAATAGCCGCGTGCGCCCAGGCGCAGCGCGCGTTCGGCGTAGAGTTGTTCGTCGTGGCTCGAGAGCACAAGCACGGCAACGTCGGGATGAACCGCTTTGACGTATTTGATCAGGTCGATGCCGGACGTCGATTTGAGCGACAGATCCAGCACAACGACGTCGGGCTCCATTTCGGAAATCAGCGTCTTGGCTTCCGGCACATCTTCCGCCGCGCCGCACACCATCAGATCGCTTTCCTGTCCGATCAGATGGGCCAGCCATTCGCGCACCAACGGATGATCGTCGACGAGAAGAATTTTTTTACGCTCTGCCATGGTCATGCTCCTGTCATGGCGGAAACCGGAAGGACGCACCGCACCGTCGTTCCACGCGACGGGCGATCAATGATGGTAAGATGTCCGCCGATGGTGCGGGCGCGCTGAGACATGATGCGCAGGCCCATTCCGGTGGCGGTCTTGACGCTGGCGTTCATGCCCGCGCCGTTATCCGAGATTTGCAGCAACAGCGCCTCGTCCGACATCTCGATGTCGACATTGATGCTTTTGGCGTTGCCGTGCTTGATGGCGTTGGCGACCGCTTCCTGTGTGATGCGGTACAGATGCGATCCGATAATAGCGTCGTCCAAAAGCACCGGATATTCGCATTCCAACACGCACTCAATGCCGTAGATGTTCGTGATGCTTTCGGTGAATTCTTCCAGCGCGCGCATCAATCCATCCGAACCTTCCGGGATAGGATTGAGCCCATGTGCGAGTTGCCGCGACAATGTTGTGCCGCGCTCGATGAGATTGACGACCTCGCGCGCGTCGTTGGCTTCCGCCAAGCCGTACGACATCAGTTTGTTCGCGAGAATGTGGCCAGCAAAGGCGGTGGCGGTGAAATGCTGGCAAACAGAGTCATGCAGATCTTGTCCGATGCGCCGCTGTTCACGTTCGCTGATGCCGACAAGCTCATGCTCCAGACGGATGCGCTCTTCCATTTCGCCGGTGAGTGCTGCGGTTCTCTCGCTGACGCTTTGTTCCAGATGCAATTGCAGATCGCGCAGACGAACCAGAATTGTGATGATGAAGAGATACGCCATAAACCGCAGGCCGCTGTTCCACAACGGCGCGACGAGGTCTTTGTATTTGATGCCGTTCAGCAAGTCGCCGCCGACCCAGACGGTGACGCAGAGTGCTGCCATGAGTGCGCCGACTCGCGCGCCTGCAAACCAGGCCGAGAGGCAAACGGCAATCAGATAGAACGGCGAGAGCGTGATCTCGCTTGGCGTCACATAGTCGAACGTGCCGATGGCGAGGCACAGCGTGATGGAAAACGCCACGACGATGCGCGGCGACATACGATTGAACGCCGATATCAAACGCTGCCACGGAATATGCGTGGGTGTCAGCACCGGCGGCATGCCGGCGCTGGTGACGATCTGCTGGTTCACATCGGACTTTGCACGATCGCTCAAAAGGCAAGCTTTCCAGTTAACGCGGCCGGGGACGTTGCTTCATCCCGAATTGCTCCCGCAAGTATAAGCCCAATTCGTTGTGGCGCGCTGATATTTTTCTACTGGAAACAGCGTAGTACGCACCACGACACCACAATGCTTGGCCAGCCTACTTGCCATCCCGAACGTAGTAAGCGAAAAGTTTCTTCGTCAGCTGACGACCGCTGACGACCAAAGATCGCAGCTACGGGAACAAGAAAAACAAGGGTGGAACCAATGAATACGCGTTTGAAAATGTCGATTGGTGGAATGGTTTTGGCTGCCGGCGCGATGATGTGCGCGCCCGCTTTTGCTGCCACCGTGACGGATGCCGAAGGCCACAACGTCGCTACGCTGACGAAGGCTGGTCTGGCTACCGATCTGAAAATCGAAGTGACGGCGTTCCAGGCCGCTGAAAAGGCTGCACTGGTAAAGGAAAAGGCGTCGAAGCCGACCGCGACGGCGCTCGCGACCTTCAAGGCATCGCAGAAAACCGCCACGACGAATTTCCATGCAAAGGAAGCCGCTGAACGTGCCGCGTGGAAAGCGGCGCAGAAGCACTAATCGCATCCGCGCATTCGGCTCTCTCATGTCTCGACACGGGTGGTTCTCCGCGCCCACCGGGAATGCTTTTCTCCTCGTGAGCATTCTCATTGCCGGGACAGATGCGGCGTTCGCGCAAACCAGCGATGTCGCGGAGAGTTCGAATGGGCAGGAATGGTCTGTTTCCTCTGGGGCGCGCTATTCCCAGGGTCGTTACGGAACAGATCGCATCACGGACGTCATCAGCGCTCTCAACAGTCTTACCTGGAGCGATGATGGCGTCCGTCTTTCTTTGACGCTTCCTTATCTGCGCACCAACGGCCCCGGCCATATTCTGGTCGACAGCAGCGGAAGCCCCATTGTCTTGGATACGAGTGCAGCACCCGCGAAGGGCGCGCCGTCACGCACATCTCACGAAGGCTTTGGCGATATCGTGCTCAACGCCGCCTATTCGGTTCCTTCCGGGAGCTTGGGCGAAAGCCTGAGCGGCTTTGACGTGCTTCTCGACGCTTACGTGAAATTGCCCACGGGCTCGACGGGCGCCGGACTCAGCACCGGCAAAACCGACGAAGGCGGCTCGATGGATATCTCGTATTCGATTGGCGATTGGTCGCCGTATGTCGATCTCGGATATCGCATACGCGGCAAGCCGGCAGGTTACGCAATAGAGAACGCGTTGAGCGCATCGGTGGGAGTTACGGGGCCCATCACAGGCAAGACGCTTCTGGATCTCTCCTACCAATTTGAGACCAAGAACAGCCCGTTCACACCGGATTCGCGTCAGATCGAGGCGGTGGTGGTGTGGATGGTCAGTGACCGCCTCAGCGTTGATCTCTTCAGCGCGGCGGGTTTGAGCAACGGGGCCGCGGATATTGAAGGCGGCCTGTTGGTGAATTTTCAACTGTCACATTAAGCGTGCGGATCGTGTCGTCGGGGGAGGACATACGTGATGAATGATGTTTTGGAGGGGACGAGCAAGGTCCGGTCCGGGGCACTTCCGCAAGACCACTCGATTCTCGAACGATTGGCATCTGGAGCCGCAATTTCCGAGCGCGTCGTTGTGCTCGTCGCGCATCCCGATGATGAAACGCTGGGTATGGGCGGACGGCTCGCCAAGTTTCAAAGGCTCACGCTCGTCCACGCGACAAACGGCGCCCCGCCGGGCGGCGCGAATGCCGTGCGCGAGGGCTTCACAACGCTGCAGGCCTATAGTTCGGCCCGGTTTGGAGAACTCACACGATCTTTGCGCAAACTCGGCGCCCGTCCGCAAAACCAAGTGCGCTACGATTGCACCGACAGCAGTTGTTTCGGAACCTGTTTGAACTCACCCATCGCATCGCGGGCCTGGTGCGCGATACCGATGTCGTCATCACGCATCCTTATGAAGGCGGGCATCCGGATCACGATGCCTGCGCCTTTGCGGTGCAACTGGCTTGCGCCGTGCTGACCAGAGCGTGTTTGCCTGCCCCGCAACGCCTCGAATTCGCCGGATATCACAACAAGAACGGAAAGCTTCTGTCCGGCGATTTTTGGGAAGACGAGACGCGTCCGTCGGTCGTGGCCAAATTGACGACAGAGGAACGTTGGCGAAAATATCGCGGGATGCAGGCCTTTCGCTCGCAGAGCTGGTATCGTGAAACCTTCGAGCCTTCCGACGAGCCGTATCGCATGGCGCCCCGGTACGATTTCCGCACGCTGCCGCCGCCGAACGCCGTGCTGTATGATGCCAATCAATGGGAGATCACCGGCGAACGCTGGTGTCTTCACGCCCAAGCTGCGCTCACGGATTTGGATATGTTCGAGCGTTCTTAGGCAGGAATCGGGGCTTTAGGCGAAAGCCGCTTCGGCGGTCACATGTCCTTCCAGTCACCCGGCGTGACGCGGGCAATGATCGCATCGCTGCCCTTGCCGTCGGGTTTCAGCACCAGAATCTCGTCCGGCCCGATGCCGTCGGCTTCGGGAAATGCGCCGATGATATTGGGCTGGTGCGAGACGATCAGGGTGTTGGTGCCGCGCTTGGGCATTCTGGCGGCTTGCGCTTTCAGAAAGGTGGCGGCTTCGGGCGAGGCTTTCGAAAGGCCCGGCGCGCCACCATCGCCAAGTTGCTCCAGCGCTTGCGGCGTTTTGAGCTCGGCATAGCGCAGAGTCTCACGCGCCCGGTAGGTGGGGCTTGAAAGCACCACGCCGATAGGAATGTGGGCAGCCTTGATCGCCGCGCCGACGGCTTGGCTCTGCGCTTTGCCCTTCGCGTCCAACTGCCGTTCGCGCTGCGGATTGTCGGCTTCCACATTCTCTGCGGTTGGCTCCTCGGCACCCGCATGGCGCATCACCAGCACATAGCCGCCCTGGCGTAGGGCTTTGGTCAATGTGGGGCCAGAAATCGTCGCGGCCTGGGCAGGCAGGGCGGCGAGTATGCAAGCGAAGGAAAGCCCGGCGGATCTTGCGCGCATCGTTTTCTCCCTGATTGCCCAAGAGGATAGACGAATCCGATCGGCAAACGAAAACCCCGCCGTGAGGAGCGGCGGCGCGCGGTCTCACGAACCTCGCCTCATTCATTCTCAAGGCGCGATAATGACTTTCAGCGCGTGCGTTTCCGCCGCACGCCCGAAAACGTCGTAGGCATCGAGAATACGATCGAGCGTGAAACGGTGCGTGATCAACCTTTGCGGATCGATCTTTTTTGCTTGAACCGTCTTGAGCAGCATCGGCGTTGTTACGGTATCGACCAGACGGGTCGTAATCGTGATGTTCTGGGACCACAGCCGTTCCAAATGCAAATCGGCTTTCGCGCCATGTACCCCGATATTGGCGATGGTTCCACCCGGCGCGACGATATCCTCGCACAGCACGAAGGTGGCGGGTGTGCCGACGGCTTCAATCGCGGTGTCGACTCCCAACCCGCCTGTCATAGCTAGAATCGTTTCCGATGCTTTGCCATCTCGGCTATTGACGACCTTCGTCGCGCCGAATTTCACGGCGACCGCGAGGCGGTTGTCGTCGAGATCAACCATGATGATTTCGGCCGGCGAATAGAATTGTGCCGTGAGCAAGGCGGCTAGCCCGATAGGCCCTGCGCCTACGATGGCAACCGTATCGCCAGGTTTGATTTTCCCGTTCAGCACGCCGCATTCGAAACCGGTGGGCAGAATATCGCTGAGCATGACCAACGCTTCCTCGTCGGCACCTTTCGGAATTTTGTAAAGGCTGGTGTCGGCGTGCGGGATACGCACATATTCGGCCTGTGTGCCGTCGATCGTGTTGCCCAAAATCCACCCCCCGGTGGAACAATGGGAATACATCCCCTTTCGGCAATAGTCGCATTTCCCGCACGACGAGATGCAAGACACCAACACGTGATCGCCGGGGCGGAAGACCGTCACGGCGGCGCCAACCGTCTCGACAATGCCGACACCTTCATGGCCGAGGATGCGGCCAGGCGTGCAAGTCGGCACATCGCCTTTCAGGATGTGCAGATCGGTGCCGCAAATGGTGGTCTGGAAGATTTTCACCACCGCATCGGTGGGCGCGGCAGGTTGCGGCATCGGCCGGTCCTCCAGCGTCATTTTGCCGGGGCCAAGATAGACAAGGGCTTTCACGAAAATCTCCTACGACAAACCGGCCTTGAGGGCTCCGTCGCTCGCGCGAACGGCAGTGGGTCATCGTTTGAGATGCCAGCAGCGCCCAAGAGTTCTTGAGAGGCCAATCTGCCCGACCGGGTGCGCGCACTATCCCAACGGCTGTGTACGCTTAAGGTTGCGGTTCCACCCAGCGCGCGGAAAAAACGAAAACCCCGCCGTGCGGAGCGGCGGGGTTTCGCATGTCAAAAACCGTTTGTTGGGAAACGGTTCAACGCAGGATGAAGTCCAGCACGATGCCGCTGCCGATGGCG
>CAIYRG010000360.1 GCA_903928515.1 uncultured Alphaproteobacteria bacterium
ATATCGCGTGCCCTCGCCGAGACTTCACCGCTCGCATCGCCAAGGTGATCGCCAGCAAAACCAAGATCTTCATTGTCGCGATAGCTCCGACGCCACCGATATCTCCGTCCGTCCACATGTTCCAGATCAGAACCGACAGAACCTGATGGCGCTGCCCCTGATAAAGCATCAACGGCAATCCGGCCACGCGCACCGAGTGCAGCACAGCCCATATCCAGAGTCCCACCAAACTCGGCAACATCAACGGCACGAAGACGCGGCAGAACGTGCGAAAATGCCCCGCTCCGTTGATGAACGCGGCCTCTTCCAAATCGCGATGAATTTGCAGAATCGCCGCGTTCATCGAGCGTGTTCCGTAAGCAACAAAGCTGAGGGTGAACGCAATCGCCATCGACCATATGCTGCCAAAGATAGGCAAGCCAAGTTGATCAATTTTCAGGAACACCCACAGAAATGCGAGCCCCATCACCATTCCGGGTATCGCATGAGGCATGAAGACCAGTTGGTCGAGCAGCTTGCGGCCCCAGAACCTTGAGCGGACCACCACCAATGAAATGGCAAAGCTGAGTACAACCGTCATGGTTGCAACGGCCACCGTCATCATGACGGTGTTGACCACGATATGGCCGATCAACTCGGTATCAAAAATTTGCCGGTAGTTGTTCCAATTGAACGAATGGAAGGCCCGCGCCGACGGCACCTGCAAGTAGGACAGGAATGATGTGTACAGCAACACCAGAAACGGCAGCACAATGGCCATCAAAAGGTAGAGCACGACCAGTCCGAATGCGATCCAACGCCACCGACCCAAGTCGATGATGCGTGGCCGATAGCCCTTACCGGTGACGATACTGAACCGCTCTGCTTTGCTGATCACCCGCAGATACAGCATCGTCATGGCAAGCGCGACGAACAGATAAAGCATACCGAGCGCATCGGCTTTGCCATAGTCCGGTAGCGAAGATGTCGAATGAAGAACAGAGTAAATTCTGGTGCTGAATACGTAGATTCCCGCCGGCATGCCGATGATGCTCGGCACCTCGAACACTTCGAGCGCGGAAACAAGCTGATAAATGACCACCGCAATGATGCCCGGCAGCATCAATTTCATGGTCACGCGCCGAAGCGCCGAAAGCGGACTCGCGCCTGAGGTTGCAGCCGCATCTTCCAACGATGGGTCCATATTTCGTAGTAACGGCACCATCATCAGGAACGCGGTGGGAACAAGGCGAAGCGCTTCAACGAAGGCCATCCCGCCGAGGCTGTAGACATTGATTGGCGGTTGGCTGAATCCAAACCCGTTCATCAGAAGCTTGTTGATGAATCCGATCTTGGGGCTCAGCAGGATGACGTAGGCCATTGATTGCAACATGCCCGGCATGGCGATGCACAAGGTAACTCCGGCATAGACCGCCATTTTGAAAGGCAGGTTGGTGCGCTCGACCAGGAATGCTAGCGTCACCGCCAACGGTACGCCGATGGATACTGCCAAACCGGCATAAATGACCGTGTTGGAAAACACCGCATACGTCGCCGGATTGCCCCACACGGCGCGGTAGTTTTCGATGGTGAGCGACGCGAGGCCGATCTCGCCTGGAAGCTTGGCGGTCGAAAAACTTCCCAGCACCAACATGCCGAGCGGGACGGCGAGCGCAACGATCATGAAAAGAAAAAGCGCCAATTGCCATGTATGCGTGGTGCATATCCTGGCTAAAAGACGGCTGGGCAACCGCGGAACGGTGTTAAGCGGTGCCCCTATGTCGATTCCCAATGGAACTGACAAGACGCTGGAGCCTTCCCTGATATCGTTCTTTTATTTGCAACGATGCTAGTCCCAGGATGAGACCATGTCTATTGGCTCCACCGTTTCAAAAACTAAAATGCCCTTTGTTTGCAAGGAAATAGGCTCGACCACAATCCTCTAGGAGGGCTCGACGGACCGGCATAGCATTTGCGATGCCTTCGCTAAAAAGCGATCGGTCGCGGGAGCAAAAAGTCAGGCCATAAGCCCGCGCGATAGGGAGACGTCGACGATGAGAGACATTCACGTCAAGAACAGCAAATCGGCCGCGATTCGCGCCCGCCTCAATCATCCGGTGATCGACGCCGATGCCCACGTCCTCGAAGGCGATTGGGCGGTGATGGATTTCATCAAGAAAGTCGGCGGCATCGATATTCTCAAGAAATTCGAGAAAATGGGCGCGCCCACCTCTTCGCGCCAGCATCGCTCGATGTTTTGGGCCGCTCCCTCGGGCAAATACACCATCGACCGCGCCACCTGCATGTTGCCGAAGCTTTATGCCGAACGGCTCGAAGACGCCGGCATCGATTTCGCGGTCGTCTACACCACCTACGGCATCTCGGCGAACCAGTTTCGCGACGATGAAATGCGCCAAGTTCTGGCTCGTTCTCTCAACATGCTCTACGCCGACATGTTCAAGGACGTGTCTCACCGCATGACGCCTTCGGCCATCGTCCCGACCTGGACGCCGAAG
>CAIYRG010000361.1 GCA_903928515.1 uncultured Alphaproteobacteria bacterium
GCGCATCACCAAGGATCTGGTGAAGATGCTGCGCAAGCATCATCCGCTGTGGATGAGCATCCACTTCACCCATCCGAAGGAACTGACGCCCGAGGTGAAGGAATCCACCGCGCGTCTGGCCGATGCCGGCATTCCGTTGGGCTCGCAGACCGTGCTGCTTAAAGGCATCAACGACGACATCGACCTGATGAAGACGCTGATGCACGGGCTGCTGAAGAACCGGGTGAAGCCGTACTACCTTTACCAATGCGACCCGATCAAAGGCTCAGGCCATTTCCGCACGCCCGTAGAAACGGGGCTCAAGATCATCGAAGGGCTGCGCGGCCACACCACCGGCTATGCGACGCCTATGTATGTGATCGATGCGCCGGGCGGCGGCGGCAAGGTGCTGATGGCGCCGGACTTCATCGTGGGGCGCGAGGGCGACGATCTGCTGATCCGCAACTTTGAAGGCAAGGTCTACCGCTATCCCGATCCCGAAGGGACTTTGGGGCGCGACAGGGCGCGGCTCGCGGCGGAATAAGGATGCGGATCGGCGTCACCTACGATTTGCGGTCGGATTACCTCGCCATGGGCATGAGCGAGGAGGATTCGGCCGAGTTCGACGCCGAGGTCACGATTGTTGCCATCTGCGACGCTCTTGAAGGGCTGGGCCATCAGCCCGTCCGCATTGGGCATGTCCAGGCGCTGGCCGGGCGTCTGTCGTCGGGCGAGCGCTGGGATGCGGTGTTCAACATCTGTGAAGGCTTGAAGGGCTATGCTCGCGAAGCGCAGGTGCCGGCGCTTCTAGAGGCCTACGGCATCCCGTGCGTGTTCTCCGATCCGCTGACGTTGGCGGTGGCGCTCGACAAGAACTGGGCAAAGCGCGTGGTGCGCGACCAGGGCGTACCGACGCCCGATTTCGCGGTGATCGAGCGCGCTTCCGATATCGCCGCCATCGCGCTGCCCTTTCCGGTGTTCCTGAAGCCCGTGGCCGAAGGCTCGGGCAAAGGCGTGAGCGACCGTTCGCGCGCCGATAACCCTTCCGAGCTGCGCGCGGCAGCACTCGATCTTTTAGGCCGCTTCCACCAGCCCGTGATGGTCGAGACCTATCTTTCGGGCCGTGAGTTCACCGTCGGCATCACCGGCACGGGGCTTGATGCCTCCGTCTTCGGCATCATGGAAATCCGCGCCACCGCGAAGGGCAGCCAGAACGGCTACTCGTTCGAGAACAAGGAACATTGGGAAGACCGTGTGACGCTGCACATGGCCGAGGATGCCGAGGCTACGGCAGCGGGCGAGGTGGCGCTCTCGGCGTGGCGCGCGCTGCGTTGCCGCGACGGGGGTCGTGTCGATATCCGCAGCGACGGCAACGGCCGTCCGCATTTCTTGGAGGTCAATCCGCTGGCGGGGCTCAATCCCGAACATTCGGATTTGTGCTTCATCGCGCGCTTCCAGGGGCTCGTCTATCAAGACCTGATCGGCAAGATCATGGCCTCTTTCCTCAAGCGCCACCCGGAACTGAAGCGCGCCCGCGAAGCGGCCTGAACATTTCATGCGGGTGCTCGTCCTTCATTCCGACGTACCGCCTGACGCGCCCCCCGATGAGCAGGACACGCTGATCCAGGCGCTAGCCGTCACGCAAGCCTTGCAAGCCAAAGGGCACACGGTTGAGCGCGCGGCGTTCGTGCCGGACAAGGTCGCCTTCGGCGAAATGCTGAAACGTGAAAATCCCGAGGCCGTTTTCAATCTGGTGGAATCGGTGTGGGGCGACGGCCGGTGCGCCTCGCTCGCGCCCGCATTCCTGGCGGCATCGGGCGTTGCGTTCACCGGCGCGCGTGACGCGCCGATGGCGGCGACGGGCGACAAACTTCTCGCCAAACGCTGCATGGTGGCCGCAGGGATTGCCACGCCGGCCTATGCCGAAGCGCCGGATTGGGGTGGCCTCACAACCGCGCCGCGCTGGATCGTGAAGTCGGTCGATGAAGATGCTTCGCTGGGGCTCGATGATGGGGCCGTTGTCGCGGGCGCGGATGTGCGCGCGCGGGCCCAATTTTGCGCCGCGCAATATCGCGGCCGCTGGTTTGCGGAGAGCTATGTCGAGGGCCGCGAGTTCAACGTTGCGGTGCTGCAACGGAACGCGCGGCCTGAAGTGCTGCCCATTGCCGAAATGCGGTTCGAGAATTGGAACGCAGACAGGCCGAAGATCGTCGGTTATGGCGCGAAGTGGGATGCGGACAACACAGATTTCCACGACACGGTGCGTGACTTTACCTGGGCTTCAAAAGAGCGGCGGCTGCAAGGCGCGCTGGCCGATGCCGCTTTGAAATGCTGGCATCTGTTCGGCCTCAACGGTTATGCGCGGGTGGATTTTCGCGTGGATGAAACCGGCCCCTTTGTGCTGGAAGTGAACGCCAATCCTTGTCTTTCGCCGGATGCGGGCTTTGCCGCAGCGGCGCTGCAATCCGGGCTCTCCTATGCCGATCTCATCGAACATGTCCTCAACGCTGCGCAGTGAGCCTTGCGCGGCGGATGCCGAAGCGGCGGCTTATGTCGCGCGCGCAGCGCTTGTGTTCAGCGAAGCGGAAATCGGAATCGCACGCGAGCTGGTGGAAGAGGCGCTGGCGAAAGGCGCGGAAGTTTCGGGGTATTATTTCGTCTTCGCCGATGGCCCGAATGGCGTTGAAGGCTTCACCTGCTTTGGCCCCATCGCCGGCACCGTCAATCGTTTCGAGTTATATTGGATCGCCGTGGACCCGGCCGCACAACGCGGTGGTTTGGGCGAGAAGCTGCTGCGCGCCAGTGAAGACGTCGCGCGGGCGTTGGGCTGCGTGCGATTGATCGCGGAAAGTTCGATGCGTTCGGACTACGCGCCCGCGCGGACATTCTACGTCGCGCAGGGTTTCCAGCAGATGGCGGATGTTCCAGATTATTACGATGACGGCGACGGGCTCGCGATCTTCGTCAAACCTCTATAGCGGCTCGGCGGAAGCCTCGGTGATGTGGCGCTTGCGTTCGCGCCACAGGATGATGAGGCCCGAGCCGATCACGATGCTCGCGCCGATCCAGACGACGAGCGAGGGCAATTCCCCAAACACGAAGAAGCCGAATGTCGTGGCCCAAATCATGTTGGTGTAGTCGAACGGCGCGACAACCGAGGCCTCGGCATAACGATACGACAGGCTCAGCCAAAGCTGACCAACGCCGCCGAATATGCCGCACATGATGAGCACAAAGGTCTGCATCGGTGTTTGCGCATGCCAGCCGCCAAGAATCGTGAGCAGGCCGATGAAGGCGCATGTCACGCAAAAATAGAACGTAATGGTGATCGCGTGCTCTTTGGCGCTCATGCGCCGGATCGAGATCATCGCGAAGGCCGTGAAGAACGCGCCCGCCAACGCGTAGCCCGCGCCCATAAGGCTGCCGTAACCGCCGGCGAAATGCGGCCCGATCATAATCATCACACCGAGGAAGCCGACGGCGACAGCACTCCAACGATAGGCATGCACGCGCTCGTGCAGGCTGAGCGCTGCCAGCACCACGATGAAGAGCGGCGAGGCGAAGCCGATGGCTACGGCATCGGCCAGCGGGATCATGGTGAGCGCGGAGAAACCGCAGAACATGCTGCCCGCACCCGAGAGCGAGCGCACGGCATGCACATCGAAGCGGTTGGGCTTGAGCATGATCCAGCCGCCGCCGAACAAGGCGGCGATGATCACCGGCGGCAGAGCA
>CAIYRG010000362.1 GCA_903928515.1 uncultured Alphaproteobacteria bacterium
CGCATCCCGGTCTACACCCTGATCATTTCGGCGTTCGTGCCGAACCGTCTGGTTGGAGGTTTCGTCAACCTTCAAGGATTGGTGATGTTCGGACTTTATTCCACCGGTATCTTGAGCGCGCTGACAGTTGCCTTCGTTTTGCGTCGGCTTATCTGGAGAAGCGAGATCGAGCCGTTCATTATGGAACTGCCGACCTACAAGATGCCCGACCCCAAGAATGTCATCATCGGTCTACTTGTCCGTGCCAGGATTTTCCTCACTCGCGCAGGCACTGTCATTTTAGGGATGATGATCCTGATCTGGTTCCTGAGTTCGGTGCCTGGTGCGCCGGAAGGTGCCACAGATCCCGCTATCGACTACAGCTTCGCCGGCATGATCGGACACGCCTTGGCGCCGTTGTTGGCACCCATAGGCTTTAACTGGCAGATCGCCGTGGCCCTCATTCCCGGCCTTGCCGCCCGTGAGGTAGCTGTTGCCGCACTCGGCACTATCTATGCGGTCAGCGGTGGCGATGAGACCAGCGGCGTCCTGATCCAGACTCTCGTCAATCAGTGGACGCTACCGACCGCTTTCTCGCTGCTTGCCTGGTATGTATTTGCGCCGCAGTGCGCGGCAACGTTGGGTGTCATCAAGCGTGAAACCAACTCCTGGCGCTGGCCGGTGATCACATTCCTCTACATGATCACGCTGGCCTACATCGCCTCGTTCATCGTCTACAACATCGCACAATCGCTATTGGGTTGAGCCCATGATCCAGACCGTCGCTATGTATGTGATTGTCGCCTGTGCCGCCTTATGGGTGACCTGGGCCATCATCCTTCCTGCCCGTGTCCGTCAGACGCTGGCTGAAACCCTGCATCTCAAGCCACGCGGCAAGAAGGATTGCGGTGACAATTGCAACTGCGGGTCGTAATACCCGCAGTCATACCTTAAGGGTTTGGCGTATAGATCTGGTCGAAGATCCCGCCTGAAGCGAAGTGCTTCTCCTGCGCAGCAGCCCAGCCACCGAACATTGGATCGTCGATGGTCACGAGATTCAAATCGGGGAAGATGTCTTTATGGCGAGCAGCGACTTCCGGAAGGCGCGGACGGAAGTAATGCTTGGCGGCAATTTCCTGCCCTTCCGGTGTGTACAAGAATTGTAGATAGGCAGTCGCGACGTCATTCGTCTTCTTGCGCGCTGCAACCTTATCGACAACCGCAACCGGCGGTTCCGCCAGGATACTGAGGCTCGGCACAACGACTTCGAATTTATCGGGTCCGAGATCCTTCAAGGCAAGATAAGCCTCATTTTCCCAAGACAGGAGGACATCGCCGATACCTCGCTCAGCAAACGTCACCGTCGAGGCACGCGCTGCAGTATCGAGAACGGCAACACGCTTATACAAAGTGCCGACAAATGCTTTGGCTTTGTCTTCATTCCCATCCGGCTGTTTCAAAGCATAGGCCCAGGCGGCGAGATAGGCCCAGCGCGCAGCACCCGATGACTTAGGATTTGGCGTTATGATTGAGACACCTGGCTTATTCACCAGATCGCCCCAATCATGTATGCCCTTTGGGTTTCCCTTACGGACTAGAAACACGATGGTCGAGGTGTAGGGCGTCGAATTGTTGGGCAAGCGTGTCTGCCAATTCGCTGCCGTCAGACCTGACTTCGCGATCGCGTCGATATCCGGCGCCAATGCCAGTGTCACGACATCGGCATCGAGACCTTCAAGGACCGAACGGGCCTGACTGCCTGAACTGCCATGCGACTGCTTGATCGACAGTGTCTGACCGGTCTTGGTCTGCCACTGCTGGATGAAGGCCTTGTTAAGTTCTTCATAGAACTCGCGAGTCGGATCGTACGACACGTTGAGGAGCTCTGTTTGCGCAGCTGCCGTTTTCGTGACCGCTAACAACGCTAAAACAGCCCAAAAGGGCGAAATCTTGCACAACATTCTCAACCTCATATTTGATATGTATTATTTTCAGTAATTACTAATAATAAATGTCTATAAATATAAAA
>CAIYRG010000363.1 GCA_903928515.1 uncultured Alphaproteobacteria bacterium
ACAAAGCAATTCGGCTGGATTCACGAACTGGCGTGCCCATCGGAGAACGAAATCTATGCGGCCGAGGTACTAAACTGGCGCGTGCAGAAGTTGATCCTGCATCCTGCGAAGTAACTGCGTTCTCACCCTTCGACAGGCTCAGGGTGAGGCTCCCCTTCATGCTGAGCTTGTCGAAGCATGAAAGCGTCAGCGCAGCCCCGCCTGTTGCACGAGCGGGTACGCTAGCATTTCTTGGAGCGCAGCGACTTAGAAATGCTGCGCAACGCTTTAGCGTAACCCTGCTTGTTGAACCAATGGATAGACGTTCTTCTGGAACCAGCGCATGTCGGTTTCGTAGCGCGGCCAGTTGAGCAGCACGCCGTCCAAGCCGATCTTGGAAAGCGTCTGCAAGCCATCGACGATCTGCTCGGGGCTGCCGATCAGCGGATAGCCGCCCCAGCCGGCGATGAAGTGCTTCTTCATTTCCGCGAGCACTTCCGAGGGCAGGGTCTTCGCGTTGGCGATCATCGTGTTCACGAGATTGCTGGCCGCGTCCCAATCGCCTTTCTGGTTCACATAAAAATCGAAATAGTCTTTCGCCTGTTTCTCGGTCTCGCCCTGTACGACATAGGCATACGACCACACCTGAATGTCGCGGCCATATTCTTTGCGCGCCAGATCGCGGTAGGCATCAACCTTGCGTTTGCAATCGTCGAAATCGTGCGAGCCGAACACCACGTAAACGAGGTCACAATATTTCGCGGCGAAATGCTGGCCCT
The DNA here is from genome assembly GCA_903928515.1 of uncultured Alphaproteobacteria bacterium. Lineage (GTDB taxonomy): Bacteria > Pseudomonadota > Alphaproteobacteria > Micropepsales > Micropepsaceae > CAIYRG01. Next base: position 759 of record CAIYRG010000363.1, read on the forward strand.
TGTCCGAGCCGCCAGCGTTCATAATAGCGGGGAAGGGGCGCTGGATCGGCTTCGGCTCGAGATAGCTTTTCTTAGTCTGGTAGTATTTGCCGTCGTAATCGAATTCTTCCTCTTCGACCCACAGCCGCTTGATGAGATCGAGCCATTCGATAGCCATCTCATAACGCGCGTCGTGTTCCATCAGCGGCGCGCCGAACATGTCGAACTCGCTTTTGTGCCAGCCGGTCACTACGTTCAGCGCGAAGCGTCCGCCGCTGATGTGATCCACCGTCATGCCCATTTTCGCGGCCATCATCGGGTGGATGGTGGGCACATGCGAGGTGGCGAACACACCGGAATAATTCGTGGATGCGGCTATCCCTGAGGCCCAGGTGTAAGTCTCGAAGCCGGGGCCATTGAAATTGGTTTCGCCGCCGAAGCCGCGCCAGCGCGCGATGGGCACCAAGGCTTCGAACTGCATCTCGTCGGCAATTTGCGCCAGCGTGCGCGTGCTCGGCCAATCGATGCGCAGCAACCCGTCGATGGTGGAGATGGCGCAGCCGCGATCCATGTTGGAGCCGAACGTGCCCAGCTTCAGCTTGCGGCTGTTCCACACCGGATTGGTCTTGCGCCGCGCCTCTTCCAACTGCTTCGCGTTCATGCGTCCTCCATGGCCGCCCTTGAGGCGGCCACCCAGTTTTTAATTATGCGAAATCGTACAGCCGTTCCGGATTATCGACCAGCAGGCGCTTTTGCATTTCCGGTGTCGGCGCGAAGAGCGGGATCAGCTCCACCAGCGCGGCGTCGTTGGGCATATGCTTGCCCACATTGGGATGCGGAAAATCCGTACCCCACAGCGTACGGTCGGGCGCGGCGTTGATAAGTGCTGCCGCGAAGGGCGCGGAATCGGTGAAGGGCGGGCCCATCGAGGACACGCGCTCGGAGCCGCACACTTTCACCCACGCGTTCTCCTGCTTCATCAGTTCCAGCAGCGCCTGGAATGGCGGCTGTTCCAAGCCCGCCGCCGCTTTCACCCGCCCCATATGGTCGATAATGAAGGGCAGCTTCAGCCCATGCAGCATGTCGTGGAATTCCAGGATGTTCTGCGCATCGAGATGCAGCACCAGATGCCAGCCCATCGGCGTGATGGTGTCGAGCACGCGCTGAAACACATTCATGTCCGGGATGCCGCCCAGATGCTTCACGAAATTGAAGCGCACGCCGCGAATGCCGCCGTCATGCAGTTCTCGGTAGTCCTTGTCGGCGAATGTTTCGTCGACGATGGCGACGCCGGACCAGCGGCCTTTGGACCATTGGATGGCGTCTATCGTGGCGCGGTTGTCGGTGCCGTGGCAGCTCGCCTGCACAATCACCGCGCGCGAGATACCCAAGGATTCGTGCAACGCATTCAGCATCTCCTTCGGCGCGTCGTGCGGCGTGTAGCTGCGGTCCGGCGCGTAGGGGAACACGGCACCAGGGCCGAACACATGGCAATGCGCATCGCAGGCATTGGCCGGCATGGTGAAAGCGGGTTTGCGCCAGTTCATATCGGGCGCGGCAGTGGTTTCCATGGGTGTTCCTTAAGCGGGTGAGGCGAGTGGTCTTGCGTCACCCATTACCAAAATTGTCATGGCCCACCTAGTGTGGGCCCCCCAGGTGATCACAGCGCCCATTATTTCGGGTTTTGGCATCTTACGACCATTTGGGTGGCCCGCATTTGCGGGCCATGACAGCTCATGGTGAGTGGCCCCGGCGCGGCCGGTTTGCTAGAACGCCCCCCATGGCCATCGACATCGCCAAGCTCAAATCCTACCGCCGCCCGCCGGGCGTGCCGTTCGACATCACCAAGCTCGGCCACGTCGTGCTGAACTGCCGCGATCTGGACGCTTCCGTGCAGTTCTACACGCAGGTTCTGGGGCTGGAAGTTTCCGATGTGTATCCGGAAACCATGGTTCCCGGCGGCATGGTGTTCATGCGCTTCAACGCCGATCACCATGGTGTGGCGCTGGTCGGCTCGATGGATGCGCCATCGCCGAATGTCGAATTGAACCATCTGGCGTTTGAGGTGGACTCGCTCGACGAGGTGGTGCGCGCGCGCAACCATTTGAAACGCAGCGGTGTGTTCATCGACTTCGAAGGTCGCCGCCGCGCCGGATCGCAGATCGCGGTGGAATTCCGCGATCCCGATGGCCACCGCCTGGAAATCTATTGGGGCGTGGATATCGTCCATAAGGAAGAAGACATCCGCCCGGACTCGCATTGGAAGCTGGAGTTCAGCCTGGAAGACGCCATCGCGCATCCCGTGCCGGGCCAGGACACCACGCTGAAAGACCCCGGCGTGCTTCACGAGAAAGTGGAAGCCGCGCCCATTCAAACCACTGGCGGAAAATCCCGCTGGTCGCCTGTTTAATATTGGAGAGCACAATGAGCATTGTCGTCACCGGAACGCCGCGCACCGATCTGAAACTTGTCGATCAATTGGGCGCGTTCGGCGTCGCCACGGTCCATGAAGCGTATGGGCGCAAGGGCCTGCTGAAAGCGGGTTTGCGTCCGATCTACACGGGCGCGAAAGCGGCGGGCACCGCCATCACCGTGTCGGTGGCGCCGTGCGACAATTGGATGCTCCACGCCGCCGTCGAGCAATGCCGCGAGGGCGATCTCGTGCTGGTGCAGCCGACATCGCCATCGGATTCGGGATATTTCGGCGAGCTGCTGGCAACCTCGATGCGCGCGCATGGCGTGCGCGGGTTGGTGATCGATGCGGGTTGCCGCGACATTGCCCCGCTCACCGAGATGAAATTCCCGGTGTGGTCGTCGGCCGTGTTCGCGCAAGGCACCGTGAAGGAGACGCTGGGCTCGGTGAATGTCGGCATGGTCGTGTCCGGGCAGTTCGTGCATCCGGGCGATGTGGTGGTGGCCGATGATGACGGCGTCGTGGTCGTGCGCCGCCAGGATGCCGCAGCGGTGATCGCGGCCTGCGAGGCACGCGAGAAGCGCGAAGCCGAGAACCGCAAGCGTCTGGCGTCCGGCGAACTCGGCCTCGACATCTACAAGATGCGCGAGCCCTTAAAGGCCAAAGGCCTCGTTTATATGACGCACGAAGAATACCGGGCGAAGAGAGCGTAATGACTGCACAGACAGCCATTCCCTGTACGGTGATGCGCGGGGGCACGTCGAAGGGTTTGTACTTCCGCGCCACTGATCTGCCACAGGATGAAGCCACGCGCGACAAGGTTCTGCTCGCCGCGATGGGCTCGCCCGATCCGCGCCAGATCGACGGCATGGGCGGCGCCGATCCGCTCACCAGCAAGATCGCCAGTGTCGGCCCGTCAGCGCGCAAGGATGCCGATGTCGATTATCTGTTCTTGCAAGCATTCGTGGATCAGGCGCGGGTCGATGGCTCGCAGCCCTGCGGCAACATTCTCGCGGGCGTCGGGCATTTTGCCATCGACCAAGGTTGGGTGAAACCAGCCCGCAAAATCACCGATGTTCGTATTTACATGGTCAACACGGATTCGATTGCCATCGCGCATATCGAAACGCCGGATGGCATCGTGAACTACGATGGTAACGCGCGCATCGATGGCGTGCCAGGCACATCCGCAGCCGTCCCCATCGATTTCCTCGACGTGGCCGGTTCATCCTGCGGCGCATTGCTGCCGACGGGAAATGTGATCGACGTGATTGAGGGTGTTGAGGTCACGGCCATCGACAACGGCATGCCGGTCGTGTGCATGCGCGCGAGCGATTTCGGGATCACAGGCAATGAGAGCGTCGAAGCGATGGAAGCCAATGACGCGCTGCGTAAGAAGGTCGAGGCCATCCGCTTGCAGATCGGCCCGATGATGAATCTCGGCGACGTGACGAAGAAGACGGTTCCGAAGATGTGCCTCGTGTCGCCACCCGTGAGCGGCGGTGCCGTCAACACGCGCAATTTCATTCCGCATCGGGTTCACAAAGCCATCGGTGTGTTCGGCGCGGTGTCGGTCGCGA
>CAIYRG010000364.1 GCA_903928515.1 uncultured Alphaproteobacteria bacterium
AGCACGCCTTCGACGCCCTGCGCCGTACCGGCCGCCAAGCCCACCAGCGCGTAGCCCATATGGCCGATGGAGGAATATGCCATCAGCCGCTTGATGTTGGTCTGGCCGATGGCTGCCACCGAACCCAGGATCATGGAGAGGATCGACATGAAGACGATGACCTGACGCCATTGGTCGATGGCGTGCGGGAAGCAGACGATCATCACGCGCACGAACAACGCCATCGCGGCGATCTTGGGCGCGGAGGCGAAAAAGGCAGTGATCGGAGTCGGCGCGCCCTCGTACACGTCGGGCGTCCACATGTGGAACGGCACCGCCGAAATCTTGAACGCAAGGCCCGAAGCCATGAACACGAGGCCGAAGATGAGACCAATCGAAACGGGATTTTGCGCCAGATAGGCGGCGACGCCGTCGAAGCCGATTGCGCCCGTGAAGCCGTAGAGCAGCGAAATGCCGTACAGCATCATGCCGGACGACAACGCGCCCAGAACAAAATATTTCAGGCCCGCTTCCGTGGAGCGCGCATTGTCGCGATCGAAAGCGGCCAGCACGTAAAGCGCCAAGCTCTGCAGTTCCAGGCCCATATAGAGCGTGATGAAATTGTTGGCCGAGATCATCACCAACATGCCCAGCGTGGAGAGCATGACGAGGACGGGGAACTCGAAACGCGCCATCTTCTCGCGCGCCAGGAAGCTTTGCGCCAACACCAGGACCAGCGATGAGCCCACCAAGACGAGCACTTTCGCGAAGCGCGCGAAATCATCCAGCCTGACGGCGCGGTTAAAGGCATCCACCGTACCGGGCGGTGTGCAGTAGTAAGCGGACATCGCCGCTGCCACCATCACGAGGATGGCAAGACGCGCGAGCAGATGCTGCGAACGGTCGCCTAAGAACACGCCGAGAATGAGCAGCGCCAGCGCACCGACCGCGACGATGATTTCCGGAGCCATGACGCTGGCGATGGCGATATACGGCGTCATGGATGTTTTCCTTGCGCCGCGAGTTCGGCTTTGGCCTCAGCAAGACCGGCGCGATTGAGATCGATCAGGTGCGTAACGGATGGGCCCGTGACGCTGAAGACGGGCTTCGGATAGACGCCCAACAGGATCGTGACGATCACCAGCGGCGCGAGGATGATGATTTCGCGCGGCGTGAGATCGGCGAGGGCCTGCAGACTGGCTTTATCCAGTTTGCCGAAGATGACGCGGCGATAGAGATACAGCGCGTAAGCGGCGGAAAGAACGACGCCCGAGGTGGCGACGATGGCCAACCAGGAGTTGGCCTCGAATGCGCCCAACAGCGACAGGAATTCGCCGACAAAGCCGCTGGTGCCCGGCAAGCCCACATTGGCCAGCGTGAACACCATGAAGGCGAAGGCATACATCGGCATGCGGTTCACGAGACCGCCATAGGCGCGGATTTCGCGCGTGTGCATGCGGTCATAGACGACGCCAACGCAGAGGAAGAGCGCGCCCGAAACGAAGCCGTGCGAGATCATCTGGAAGATCGCGCCGTCAATGCCTTGGTGATTCAGCGTGAAGATGCCCAGCGTGACGAGGCCCATATGGGCGACCGACGAATAGGCGATGAGCTTCTTGATGTCCTCCTGCACCAGCGCCACCAGCGAGGTGTAGACGATGGCGATGAGCGAGAGCGTGAACACCAGCGGCGCGAACATCTCGGTGCCCAATGGGAACATCGGCAGCGAGAAACGCAGGAAGCCGTAACCGCCCATCTTCAATAGAATACCGGCCAGGATGACGGAGCCTGCGGTGGGCGCTTCCACGTGCGCGTCGGGCAACCATGTGTGCACCGGCCACATCGGCATCTTCACAGCGAAAGACGCGAAGAAGGCGAGCCACAGCCAAGGCTGCATTGCGGGCGGGAATGGATATGGGCCTTCCAACAGTGTGACGATGTCGGTGGTGCCCGCCTGCCAATACATCGCCATGATGGCGATGAGCATCAGCACAGAACCGGCCAATGTGTAGAGGAAGAATTTGAACGAGGCGTAGACGCGCCGCGCGCCGCCCCACACACCGATGATGAGGAACATCGGAATGAGGCCGGCTTCAAAGAACAGGTAGAAGAGAAAAAGATCGAGCGCCGAGAACACGCCCATCATCAGCGTTTCCAGAACCAGGAACGCGATCATGTATTCTGGCACGCGCTTATGGATGGAGCGCCAGCTCGCCAGAATACACAGCGGCATCAGCATGCCGGTGAGCACGACGAACAGCACCGAAATGCCGTCGACGCCCATCTTGTATTCGATGCCGTTGCCCAGCCAATCGTGCGCTTCGACGAACTGGAACGCAGCCGTGGTGGAATCGAATTTCCACCAGAGGATCAGCGTCAGCGCGAGCGTGACGAGCGTGAACAGCAGCGCCATGAACCGGGCGTGCTGGTCTTTCTCTTCCTGCGTGCCGCGGCCCAGCAGGATCGCCAACGCGCCAAGCGCCGGCAGGAACGTGATGATCGAGAGGATCGGCCAGTTCAACATCGCACCCATTAGCCTGCTCCCTGCGCGACGAGGAACCAGGTGATGAGCGCACCGACGCCGAGCAGCATGACAAAGGCGTATTGGTAGACATAGCCCGATTGCAGGCGCACCGCGCCACGCGTCACATCCAGCACACGTGCCGCAATGCCGTCAGGGCCGAGCGCATCGATCGTGCCGACATCGCCCTTCTTCCACAGGAAGCGGCCGAGCCACATCGCCGAGCGCACGAAGAGGAAGTCATAGAGCTCGTCGAAGTACCATTTGTTGTAGAGGAATTTGTAGAGCATCCCGCCCTTGGCCGCCATTTTGCGCGGCAGATCCGGGTGCAGGATGTAATAGAAATAGGCGATGGCGAAGCCGATGATCGTGACGGTCAGCGGCGCCAATTCCACCCACATCGGCAACTCGCCCTCCGCGGTGCTCGGCACGACCAAAGACATGCGCCAGAAATCGGCGGCGCCCTCGCCCACGAAGAAGTGGAAGAACGCCATACCGGCGAAGATCGCGCCGATGGCCAGCAGGCCCAGCGGCACCAACATCACCAGCGGCGGTTCGTGAATTTCGTTCAACGCCGGGGCGTGATGATGGCCATGATTGTCATGCGCATCCGGCTCGTCATGAGAGTGCGCATCGGAATGCGCCAGATGCTGATGATCCAGCCCGCGATAACGGCCGTGGAATGTCATCAGGAACTGACGCCAGGAATAGAAGCTGGTCATACCCGCCGAGATAATCAGCAGCGTGAACGCATACGTTCCGATCCCGCTATTGGCGCTGAAGGTGGCGTTGATGATCGCATCCTTGGAATAGAAGCCCGCCAAGCCGATGCCGAGATAGGGAATGCCGACGCCGGTGAGCGCCAGATTGCCGATCAGCATGACTGCCCAGGTGAAGGGGATGGCTTTCCACAAGCCGCCCATCTTCCGCATGTCCTGCTCGTGGAG
>CAIYRG010000365.1 GCA_903928515.1 uncultured Alphaproteobacteria bacterium
CGGTTTCACGATGACGGCGGATCGAAATTGGCCGAGCCAAGATCATGCGAACTGTAAAGCCTAACTTGACACTTATCGAGAATCCATCCATTGTGATGCTACCGAAAGCGCAACGGTTGGCTATCAATAGGGCCGACGCATGGGCACGGAACACTCTAGCTGTAACGAACGCACGCAAGTCGATAACCGTGCGCTAGCTGGGATTCCCGCCAATGATCAAAACGTTCGCCAGTAAGGGCCTGAAGGAGCTTTTTCAAACGGGGAAGAGCCGTTACGTCCGCCAGGATTTGCTGAAACGCAGTCTGCAAATTCTTGATGTCCTGGATCACGCGGAAACCTTGACGGATTTGAAATTGCCGGGGCTGAGGCTTCATCCAGACAGTAGATATCAACCCGTCAGATATCGCGTCGATGTGAATGGCCCTTGGCGCATAACTTTTGAGTTCACAGATGGCAAAGCAAGAAAAGTCGACCTCGTCCAAGATCACTAGACGCCCGACACATCCCGGCGAAATCATTCGCGATGTCGTGCTGCCCGAACTCAACCTCAGCGTCAGTGAAGCGGCCCGCCAACTAGGCGTCTCCCGTCAAATGTTGCATGCAATTCTATCTGGAAAATCCGCAGTCTCTGCGGAAATGGCACTTCGGCTAGGTCAGTTCTGCGGCAACGGACCTGAACTTTGGCTCGCCATGCAACAAACCTTTGATTTGTGGCAAGCCGGAAACCGTTTGAGCGGGAAGCTGAATAAAATTCCAAGCTATAAGATTGCCGCCGAGTAGCGGTTATCGCTCCAGCGTCAATTTCTCCGCCAAATACAAAAAGGTCAGCGCGTTCATCTCCGCTTGCTGGGCGTGATCGGCGGCCGCCGAATGGCCGCCTTCGGTGTTCTCGTAAAACAGAACGTCGTCGCCGAATTCTTCCATCCGCGCGGCCATCTTGCGCGCATGCACCGGCGTCACGCGATCATCCGATGTCGCGGTGACGAAGAAGACGGGCGGGTATTTCTCCCCCTTCTTCACGTTCTGATACGGCGAATAGGTTTGTAAGTATGCCCGCTGTTCGGGCACATCGGGATCGCCGTACTCCGCAACCCAGCTCGGACCCGCGCCCAATTTTGTGAAGCGCAACATATCGAGCAGCGGCACTTGGCAGACAACCGCGCCGAACAGATCGGGTCGCTGCACCATCGTCGCGCCCACCAGCAAGCCGCCATTGGAGCCGCCCATGATGGCCAGCTTTTTGGGTTCCGTAAGCCCGCGCGTCACCATGTCTTCGGCAACGGCGATGAAATCGTCGTAAGCGCGCTGGCGATAGAACTGCATCGCTGCCGAATGCCACGCAGGCCCAAACTCGCCGCCGCCGCGAATGTTGGCGACCGCATACGAGCCGCCCTGCCCCAGCCAAACTTTCCCGGCACCCGTCCAATACCAAGGGTTCAATGAAATCTCGAAGCCGCCATAGCCATAGAGCAGCATTGGCTGCGGGCCGTTCGGCGCTTTGGGATGCACCACGAAATACGGGATTTTCGTGCCGTCTTTGGAAACGGCCTCAAACTGTTCGCTCACAAACGGCGTGGCATCAAAACGTGCGGGCAAGGCTTTGATGCCTTGCGGTTTGTCATCGCCCGCATCCGCGTACAGCGTCGTGGGCGTGAGAAAGCTTTGATACGAGAAGAAGGCGCTGGACCCGAAATCATCCACCGCCGTGACGCCCGGCGAGCCGCCTTCGGGAAGCGCCAATTTCACATCGCGCCATTGCCCGTCTTGCAAACGAAACGCATGCACAGCGCCCGTGACGTTGGTGAAGATCGTTGCATACACCGCGTCGCGCCCCGACATGATTTCCTGGACGGCAACGCGTTCACCCGGCGTGAACAGCACCGCGATGTGCGGCAATTCCCGCGTGGCTAAGAATTCCTCCAGCGGGAAGGCGATCAACGACCCTTCCGCGATTTTCGGTTGCCCTTCCGGCGTCCAATCCTGGCGCAGCGTGGCGATGAGGCATCCCGCATAGAAGCCTTTCACATCGGCCCATTCCGACAACGGAACGGCCAGCGTTGTGGCATCAGGCAGCACGTAGCGATATTCGGCCTTATAGAAATCAACCGAACGCACGATCATCACATGCGTAGCGGTTTCGCCATGTAGCGCGAAAGGCTGCACGGACACGTCTTTCGCCGTGCCTTCATAGACGGTAACGGCACTGTCTATCGGTGAGTCGCGCTTCCAAAATTTCACGATGCGCGGATAGCCGGAATCCGTGAGCGATCCCGGCCCGAAATCGCTGCCGAACAACACGTTCTCCGCGCCGTCATAGACGACGTTGGATTTCGCCTCCGGCAGGCTGAAGCCGTCGCCGATGAATTGCTTGGTGCGCAGATCGAATTCGCGCACCACCACCGCGTCACCGCCGCCGGGCGAAAGCGAGATCAAACAGCGCGCCAAGCCGCGCGCGTGTTGCGCACCTTCGAACACCCACGCCTTGCCAGCTTCGGCGGGAAGCGCATCGACATCCAGAAGCGTTTCCCATTGCGGCGCGGCTTGCGCGTAGGAGGCAAGGCTGGTGCGCCGCCAAATGCCGTGCACGTGGTCTGCATCCTGCCAGAAATTGAACACGGTGCCGGCGATGAGTTCGGGCGAGGGGATGCGGTCTTGCGCGTCCAGCATCGCCAGCAGTGCATCGTAATCGGCCCTGTAGCGCGGGTCTTGTTTGAGCGCCGCCGAGCGCACATTTTGGGCTTTCACCCAGTCCAGCGCTTTGGCCCCGTGAATATCCTCGAGCCAAAGGTAGGGATCGTTGTCTGTCATGGAAACCGCATCCGCCGCCTTAACGCCCAAGCCCGGAATTAGGCCCAAGGAAACCCAGCCCAAAAACGATCGCCGCCGGACGCGTTGCATCCTTTGCCTCCTCACGTCCGCGCGCCTATAAGGCCGGTCATGACCGCATTTCACAAGATGCACGGCCTCGGCAACGATTTTGCCGTCTTCGACGCGCGCCAGAACCCTCTGGCGGTGTCGGAAACGCTCGCCCGCGCCATCGCCGACCGCCGCCGCGGCATCGGCTGCGACCAGATCTTGATCATCGAGCCGTCGGACGAAGCCGACGCGTTCATGCGCATCTACAACAATGACGGCTCGATGGTGGAATCCTGTGGCAATGGCGTGCGCTGCGTCGCGCGCCTGCTGCTGGACGAGAAAGGCGTAACCCGCCTCACCGTGGATACGCTGGCTGGCATCGTCACCTGTTCTGATGCCGGAAATGGCGCGGTCACCGTCGATATGGGTGTGCCGCGGTTGGATTGGCGTGAGATTCCGCTGGCCCAGGCCGTGGACACCGCCGCCTTCACGCTGGACGTGCCCGGCTTCCACGAGCCCGCGCTGCAATCGGCCATGGCCGTATCCATGGGCAATCCGCATGTCGTGCTGTTCGTGCCCAACGCCGCAACCGCGCCCGTCGACAGTCTCGGGCCTGCCGTTGAGAACCATCCCTGGTTCCCGGCCCGCACCAATGTGGAATTCATCCAGCGCCAATCCGACAGCCGGTTGCGCATGCGCGTCTGGGAACGTGGTGCCGGCATCACGCAGGCTTGCGGCACGGGTGCCTGTGCGGCGGCAGTCGCCGCGCATTTGCGCGGGCTCACAGGCCGCAGCGTCGATCTGGAATTGGACGGCGGCGTGCTGCACATCGAATGGCGCGAAAGCGACAGCCACGTGCTGATGACGGGCGCCGCCACGCACGCCTATCGCGGCGAGATCGATCTTGAGGCGTTTTTACGTCCATGAGCGTCGAGATCGTCACGTTTGGTTGCCGGTTGAACGCCTATGAATCCGAGGCGATGAAGGCGCGCGCCGCCGAAGCCGGGCTCGACAACGCCATCATCGTCAACACCTGCGCGGTGACGGCAGAGGCCGTGCGCCAATCGCGCCAGACCATCCGCCGCTTGAAACGCGAAAATCCGCAAGCCCGCATCATCGTGTCGGGCTGTGCGGCGCAGACCGAGCCTGAAACCTACTCCGCGATGGCGGAAGTGGATCGCGTGCTCGGCAACGCCGAAAAGCTGGATGCGAAATCCTACGCGCCGGATTTTCTCGACGCCGCACCGCGCGTGATCGTGAACGACATCATGGCGGTGAAGGAAACCGCCGCGCAATTCGTCGATTCCTTTGAAGGAAAAGCCCGCGCCGTTCTGCAAGTGCAGAATGGCTGCGATCATCGCTGCACCTTCTGCATTATTCCTTACGGACGCGGCCCTTCGCGCAGCGTGGGCGCTGGCGAAATCGTGACCGAGGCCCGCCGCCTGGTGGAAAACGGTTTCTCGGAAATCGTGCTCTCGGGCGTGGACCTCACGGCCTACGGCGCGGATTTGCCGGGTCAGCCTTCACTCGGATCGCTGGTGGCGCGGATTCTCAAGCTGGTGCCGGACCTCAAACGGCTTCGGCTGTCGTCTATCGATTCCATCGAAGTGGACGAAGCCCTGTTGCGCGTGATCGCCGATGACGAACGCCTGATGCCGCATTTCCATCTGTCCGTGCAGTCGGGCGACGACATGATCCTCAAGCGCATGAAGCGCCGCCACGGCCGCGCGCACACGATCGATTTCTGCGAGACCGTGCGGCGCTTGCGACCGGAAGCCGCGTTCGGCGCCGACTTCATCGCCGGGTTCCCGACCGAAACCGACGAGATGTTCGCCAACACATGCAAGCTCGTGGACGATGCCGGCCTCACCTATCTGCATGTCTTTCCGTTCAGCGCGCGCGCCAAAACTCCGGCGGCGAAAATGCCGCAACTGCCGCGCGACATCGTGAAAGAGCGTGCCGCGCGCTTGCGCGCCAAAGGTGCGTCCGCGCTGTCGCAACGCTTTGCGAGTCTCGTCGGCACGACCCAGAACATTCTCATGGAAAAGTCCGGTGAGGGCCGCACGCCCTGCTTCGCAACCGTGAAGGTCGCGGCGAACATTGCGCAGGAACCGGGCAGCATCGTGCCCGTGCGCATTGCAGCCTGCACCGAAACGCATCTGCTCGCGCACGCCATTTCCGCACCGGCTCCCTTTGAAGCGGAACAGGCTTACGCATGAGCGATCCCGAGGGCGCATCGCGTCCGGGCTTGTTCGCCCGGCTCCGCCAAGGTCTGTCGCGCACCGCAGCTTCGCTTGCGGGGAGCCTCACCGACATTGTCGCCAAGCGGAAGCTCGACGCTGAGACTTTGGAATGGCTTGAGAACGCGCTGATGAAGGCCGACACCGGCCCGGCGATGGCCGCCGAGATCACCGCCGATGTCGCCAAGGGCCGCTACGACCAGGATATTTCCGACCCGGAATTGAAGGCCGCACTCGCCCAATCCATCGCCAAGGTTCTGGCGCCCGTGGCCAAGCCCTTCATTGTGGATCGCAGCAAGAAGCCCTTCGTGGTGCTGGTGGCCGGCGTGAACGGCACCGGCAAAACCACAACCATCGGCAAATTGGCCGCGCGCCTGTCGCAAGACGGGCTGAAGATCGTGCTGGCAGCGGGAGACACGTTCCGCGCCGCCGCCATCGAACAGCTCAAAATCTGGGGCGAGCGAGCGAACGCGGAAGTGATTTCCGGCGCGCAAGGCTCGGATGCCGCAAGCCTTGCTTTCGAAGCCCTGCGCAAAGCGCGCGACGAAAACGCCGACGTTCTTCTGATCGACACCGCCGGGCGCTTACAGAACAAAGCGGGATTGATGGCGGAACTCGAAAAGATTTCCCGCGTGCTGAAGAAGATCGACGGCAGCGCGCCGCATGCCGCCCTGCTCGTGCTCGACGCCACCACAGGGCAAAATGCCATCGCGCAGGTCGAGGCCTTCCGCGCGGCCACGCCTTTGACCGGTCTCATCATGACGAAACTGGACGGCACGGCGCGGGGCGGCATTCTCGTGGCGCTCGCGCACCGTTTCGGTTTGCCGATCCATTTCATCGGCGTCGGCGA
>CAIYRG010000366.1 GCA_903928515.1 uncultured Alphaproteobacteria bacterium
CAACGCGACGCGCTGTTCGGTGAGCGGAATGCCGGTGATGTTGATCGCAGCCAACAGCGTGCCGGCGGCCACCGAGGCCGTGCCTTGGATATCGTCGTTGAAGGAACAAATCTTGTCGCGGTAACGCTCGAGCAGACGGCCCGCATTGGCACCGGAGAAATCTTCCCACTGCAACAGCACGTTCGGCCAGCGCTCGTTCACCGCCGCGATGAAATCGTCGACGAAATTATCGTATTCGGGCCCGCGCACGCGCTCGTGACGCCAGCCCATATAAAGCGGATCGGCCAGGCGTTCTTCGTTGTTGGTGCCGACATCGAGCAGGATGGGCAGGCACTCTGCCGGATGAATGCCCGCGCAGGCGGTGTAAAGCGAGAGCTTGCCGATGGGGATACCCATGCCGCCCGCGCCTTGGTCGCCAAGGCCCAGAATGCGTTCGCCGTCGCTCACCACGATCACGCGCACATGATCGTAACGCGGATCGGACAGAATCTCGCGGATGCGGTGACGGTTCGGATAGCTCAAGAATACGCCGCGCGGCTTGCGCCAGATTTCGCTGAAACGCTGGCAGCCTTCGCCGACAGTGGGCGTGTAAACCAGCGGCAGCATCTCTTCGGTGTTCTGTGTCAGCAATGCGTAGAACAGGGTTTCGTTGGCGTCCTGCAGATCGCGCAGGAACGCATAACGCTCAAAATGCGTGCCGAAGGAGTGCATCACCTTCAGGCGGCGCGTCACTTGCTCTTGCAGGCTGCCGATATGCGGCGGCAGAAGCCCGTGCAGCTTGAAGCGGTCGCGCTCTTCCTCCGTGAAGGCCGTGCCCTTGTTGAGCAACGGGTGCGCGATCAAATCCGCGCCCGTGTACGGCGTTTTGAGGTGCTTGTCGGAACTGTGAAAAGGACGGTCGCTCATGTGGCTTTCAAACCGAAACGCATGTCAGTGGCGTTTCGCTGTCAGTGTTTCCCATACAAATTTCGCGGACGATAGCAGACGTTCGTCATCATAACGGCGCGCCAGCAATTGGATGCCCACCGGCAGATTGTTCGGGCCCTTGGATGTGGGCAGCGTAAGTGCGGGCACATGCAGCAAAGTCCAGAAACCCTGCCAGTTCGGATCGCCGGTCTGATCCAGGCCTTTGGGGGCTTCGCCTTTCGCGGTGGGCGCGAGAAGGATGTCGCAGGCGCCGAACACGCTGTCCATCTCCGAACGGCAGCGTTCGCCCAAGCGCAACGCAGCAATGTAATCGGCATGCGCGATGTCGCAGCCTTCTTGCAGACGATCCCGCAACGCCGGGCTCAAGCCTTCGCGATGATGCGCCCATTCATAGGCCATCGCCATCGCGCGGTCGCGGCAATCGATCACGCGGTGGGCGGCGCGCATCTCGGCAAAGTGCACGGGCAGTGCAACATCCACCACATCCACACCGGCGCTGCGCAAGGCCTTCACGGCGTCTTCCACGGCGCCTCGCGATTCCGTAGCTGTTTCATCCCAGAGATAGGTGCGGCAGAAACCGACGCGCGGCTTGTGCGAAAGCAAGGATGTTGCGGAGAGGCCCAGCAATGCGGCGCGGAACAGGATGATGTCGTCCAAATCGCGCGCCATCAGCCCGACCGTGTCGAGCGCTTCGGAGGCCGGCTTCACGCCGAAGCGGTTGATGGTGTTGAAGGTCGGCTTGTAACCGACGATGCCGCAGAAGGACGCGGGACGCAGAACCGAACCGCCCGTCTGCGTGCCGAAGGCGAGCGGCATCATCAAATCGGCAACGGCGGCGGCCGAGCCGCTGGAGGAGCCACCCGGCGTATGCGCCGGATTGTGCGGATTGGTGGTGGCGCCCGGCGTTTGGCCTGCGAATTCGCACGTGACCGTTTTTCCTAAGATCACCGCACCGGCCGCTCGCGACAGCGCCACGGCGGCGGCATCATCCGAAGGCCGATGGCCGCGATAGATGGGCGAGCCCATTTCGGTAGGCATGTCGAACGTGTCGAGCACGTCCTTCACGCCGACGGGCACGCCGCGCAGGGCTGCGTTCGAGGGCGAGCGATCCAGCGCGCGCGCTTGGGCCAGGGCCTTGTCGGGATCGAAATTTGTCCAGGCGCGGGTGATCTTCTCACGCTCTGCAATGCGCGCCAGGCAATCGCGCACCACGTCTTCGCAGGTAAAAGCGCCCGCAGCCACGCCGCGCGCGAGTTCAACCGCGCTCAAGGCGTGCAAGGCCTGCAATGTGTGGGCGGCGCTCATTGGCGCGAAACGCCTCGTCCTGTCGTTTCCGGGCGCACATCTAATGGTTTTTGGCACGCGTTGCGATGGCAATGCGTCGCAGGGCGCATTTGTCTTCGCGACGCCC